>JBGTJT010000154.1:0-1878 GCA_041744995.1 Pirellulales bacterium
CCAGCACGGCCTCGCCGGGCAACACGCTCCGGCGGTCTTGCCCGCGTCGCCATTCGAGCACCTTGAACCGGGCGATGCTGTAGGCCCAGGCGGTGAGATTGCTGCCAGGCTGGAATTCCTCGGCCTTTTCCCAGATCAGGCAGTTGGTCTCCTGCAACAGATCGCTCGCCTCGACGGCGTTTCCTACCAAAGAGACAATATAGAGGTACAAAGGGCGCTGGATTCGCGTGAGTTCCTTGCCGAACTCTTTGAGGTTTAATGGGTTATCCATCGTCGCGCCGATCGTGTTGGCAGGGCTGATACGCATTCGCTTACCATTCTCTTATGCGACAGCAGGGGGACTTCTTACGTAAATTCTGACAATTTTTCTGAAAATCGGGCCGAATCGTGCGATGGCCATCCAAGGGCCGACATGAACCCTATTCTCCTCGAACGAGAAACCCGCGCCCAACGCGCGCCGCGCAGGCGGTGAGCGTCACCGGCCACAAAGGCTCGCGGTTATACTCTCCAGCGGCATTCCTCCGGGCTTGATCGATTCCCCAAGTCGTCTATACTGCACGGTTTGGCAAATTTCGCATAGCGGCAATCCCGGTAACCATCGAAGCCGGCGACGGGGGCTTCACCGTCGGTCGGACGCGGCAGAATTTTGGAGAATTGATTCCATGGCTCGTATATGTCAAGTTTGCGGCAAAGGCCCCCAGATGGGCAACGTCGTGCAAACTCGCGGTAAGGCGAAGTATCTCGGCGGCGTCGGCACCAAGGTGACCGGCATTACCCGCCGCAAGTTCCGCCCCAACCTGCAGAAGGTCCGCATTACCACCGACAACGGCACAAACACTTCGGTGCTGCTATGCGTGGCCTGCCTGCGAAGCGGTGCGGTTACCCGGCGAATCACGGCCAAGCCGTTCCACCTGCCGAATCAGAAGCCCGAGAAGATGGCCTGATTGGTGAAGGATCCGCGATGAGTCTCAGCCGAGAAGAAGTCGAAAAGGTTTCGCTGCTCGCCCGGCTGCGGCTGACCGAAGACGAACTGGCGACGATGACCCGGCAGTTGAACTCGATCGTCGGGTACGTCGAGCAGTTGCAGGCTCTCGATACCGACAACGTCGAGCCGATGGCGCACGCCGTGGAGATGTTCAACGTGTTTGCCGACGACCAAGTCCGCGAAAGCCTCCCCCGCGAAGCGGCCCTGGCCAACGCCCCCAAACAAGATGGCGAAGGGTATCTGGTGCCGGCAGTGTTGTAGATGGCGAACGGCGAACGGAATTTCGCGGTGCCAATTGATGAATGTCGCACGAGTAATTGGCCGAAGGCCATGTTCATCGTAGCCCAGGGCAACGCCCTGGGTTGGCGGTCAACAAGAACACGCCTTTGGCTGAAGGCTAAACTCACCCGCCCAGTGAGATTGGCCTTCAGCCAATAAGAGGCACGGCGAGAGCTTTCCTGGGGCGATGCCCCAGGCTACGGTGAATATGGCCGTCGGCCATAGAGGATTACGCAACGACAACGAAAGCCTCGCACCATGACACTGCTTGAACGGACCGCCGCCCGGCTACTCGACGACCTGGAATCGAAGCAGCTCAGCTCGGTCGAGCTGACCCAAGCTTATCTTGATCGCATCGCTGCGCACGACGGCAAGGTCGGTGCGTTTTTGCATGTTGATCCGGAGCAGGCGCTCGCCCAAGCCAAGGAGATCGACGACCGCCGCGCCGCGGGCAAACCGGTCGGCAAGCTCGCCGGCCTGCCGGTTGCCGTGAAGGACTTGCTCTGTTCCACGGGCGAGCCGACGACCTGTGCCTCGAAGATGCTCCAGAACTTTCGGCCGCCATACGACGCCACGGTCGTCGCCAAGCTCAAAGCGGCCGACGCCGTGTTGAT
>JBGTJT010000155.1:0-7632 GCA_041744995.1 Pirellulales bacterium
GTCATGCGGCAGCCTGGGACGCGCCGCTGGCGATGGAGAAGATCGGGAAGTACGGCAATGCGCCCATTTTTGGAGACCAGGTGAACTTTGAAACCTATCGCATCACGGGGCTGTTGCGGGAGAACGGACAATCGCTTGGCGAACGTAAGCGGCTGATCCTTACTGGCTATGGCAACTTTCGCCAGGATCACGAGGCGGTTCATGCCTTGCTGGAAAAACTGGCCATTCCACATGAATATCGAGACGGACCAAAGCGTAACCACGACTGGCATAGCGGTTGGATTGAAGAAGCGATGACTCTGTTGTTGGCGGAACCAGAGGCGAAGTCGTGATATTCGAGCCGCCAGCGTCTTGAAATCAGACGGTCATCTGAAAAACAATGCACCGCAACTAGATAGCCGCCGGCGCCGACGGTACCGCCGGTGAACTGCGGCGCTCCGTCGATCGAGGCTCTTGCGGACGGACTCATTTCGCTCACGGAAGTCATCGAGAGCGGCACAATCCAGGATTTCAAGCCGACGGGAGCAAGTTGTTTCATTCCGCTGCCTGGCGGGTTAGGATAAATGCGGTCCATCCATGGGCGATCCTAACCCGGATACGCGGCGTGACGGAGGCATTACACGTGCGAACGAAAGTCCTAGTAATTGCCGCTGTGCTGGCCGTGATTTGGGCGTCGCGGGGCTTGGTGCCCGAGGTGGTTGATGCTCCTAACCATGCCATCGAAAAACACTTCGCGCAATCCCTTGGTGAGCAAGGGCTGTACGTGTTTGTCGCAATAGAGTTAGAACCCGACTCGATGCGCTATCGGCTTGATAACGGTGAGCAGATACCGATGGCAGAATGGCTGGCGGCGAGGCCGTATGCAGCCGATTCCGAAGCCGTCACAATCAACCTGGCCCACTGGAAGAAACGTGGATTGGAGTACGGGGATGTGGTCGAAAGCCGGTTCAGGACGGATTCGTCCTTATTCACGAACGGATTGGTCCTTCGTCGGCTTGTGCCATGCCCAAGTGCCTTGTCAGGCAGACGATCGTTTCACGATTGTGCGAGGACGCCCGCTGATCCATGCCTCTTGACCAGTCACTCAGTGGGTTCATCAACGAGACGCCTGGGGAACCCCGGCAATCCGTGCCCACTTGGCCTGAAAGCTCTCTCTCTCAAACAGTTCCGGATTGACGACACCGGTTGGTCGCTTACCTTCTGTCAGGTCAAGCATGCCTTGACACGCCATACGACCAATATCGCGAAACAGCTCGACCGACCAGGCAATGGAATGGGGTGCCAGAATCACATTCTCAAGCTTCCCGAGCGGATGAGGATCTTCCACGGGCTCGTCCTCGAAACAATCAATGGCAGCACCGGCCAAGCGTTTGGATTGTAAGGCGTCGAACAGGGCCTGCTCATCGACGATACCACCCCGTGCCGTGTTTAGAAGATACGCTGTGGGTTTCATCCTCGCCAACTCGTTCGCCCCGATCAGCCCGCGGGTCCGCTTGTTGAGGGGGCAGTGAATCGAGACGAAGTCAGACGTCGCGAGCAATTCGTCCAGCGTGACGCCGCGTACTCCCAGTTCTTGCAGAACCGAGTCGGGCACAAACGGGTCGAACGCGATCGGCTGCCGCATTCCGAAGCCCGCCAGCAGTGAGACCAGCGTCCGCCCAATGCCACCGAGGCCGATCACCCCCAATCTCCGGTCGCGCAGTTCGCATCCCATGTAGCGCGAACGCTCGTGCCACTGTCCGGCGCGAACCAAGCGGTCTTTCGCCTGCATTTTATGGCAAAGGGCCAGCATCCAGCCGATAGTTGCCTCTGCCACGGACCAGTCGACGGCCCCCGGTGTGATTGTTACCAATACATCTCGTTCGGAGCAGGCGTCCACATCGACTGTGTCATATCCGACTCCGAATCGACAAACGGCCAGGAGATCATCACAGTCGGCCAGCGAGGCAGCCGTCACCCGTGGCGACAGTACGAGAACCGCATGACAGTCAGCCAACTGTTCGGGTGCAATCTCCTCACGGTGTTCGGAGAAAGTCGATACGGCGACGTGGCTGTGTCCGTCGAACGTATCGAGACCGAAGTCGGAATACTGCGGCACGCCTGCTTCGTCATAAAAATCGGCAGTGACCGCGATGCGGAAAGATTCGTGATGATATGGATTCATACTGGGAAGATTGGTTGGAGGCGGTAACATTTGCTAATCACGCGACTCGCGGACGAAGCCAGGATCGATCACGATCCGCTCGGGCATCGGTCCGGCGTAGACCCAGATCATGTCCATGACATGCTCTGAGTCATTCTGGAAATAATGGACTCGGCCGCGGGGTATCATTGCCGTTGCGCAGCGGCTCAGTGAGTATTGCCGGCCTTCCACCAGGCAACTCGCCACGCCATCGATGATGCAGATCGACTCGTCGAAATCGTGCAAGTGGTCCGGGAGTCGGCCGTCGGAGGCGAACCGTGCAAAGCCGCCGCTCATTTCAATGCCGGGCATCAACGAGGAGTTGAAATAGTCAACGAACTCGGCTCCCGGGCCGACTCCGTATAGTCGGTTGGCGGAGGCGAAACGAGTGACCCGCTCGGACCCAGGCTCGCCGGTCGAGTCGGGAGGCATCTCCGTCCGGTCGAACGCCCGAGCGATCAGTTCTCGCTCGGGCGTGCTGGCGGCAAGCGCCACGTGAAGACGCGCTCGTTTCCCCGAGTCAGGATTACGAGCCGCGTGCGGTAGCCAACGCGGGATCGTGATGTTGTCCAGCGGACTTAGTCGATAAGTGCGACCTTCGACGAATATCTCTGCTTCGCCTTCGAGTACCGTGATCGACTCGCCACAGGGGTGCGTGTGGTACGGCAGCAGAGACTCAGGCTGCATTGTCACGATGCCCGTTGTCAGTCCGCGCGTCTTGTTGAAATCTCCAACCAAAGCTTCCATGACAACGCCCGGCTCTAGCTCGACGGTTATGCCATCACCAGCGCAGGTGATGACTTCGTCGCGATCAGGCTCGGTACCTGCGGGCGGCTGAGGAAGCGGCGCGCGGACGTCACGGCCGTCGGCGGGATCCAGGCTGGGGGCCGGCATGCGGTCCCGGTCAACGGCCTGAAGCGCCTGGTGAATCGATCTCAGCAACAGTCCGCTGTCGGCACCCACTCCCAGCACGCGGAATCCCTGCTCGCGACGTTCGACGAGATTCTCAACGCTGGTCGTCATCAGGCCACAGTGCTTGCCTGCCGCCTGGATCGAATCCTTCAACTGGAGAATCTGTTCGGCGACGCCTGGCCCTTCCCATTGGCCCCGGTAGCCGGCGGTGGCTGAGAAGTCGGCAGGCCCGAAGAAGAAGACGTCGGTGCCTGCCACTTCGCACATGGCCGCCACATGGGGAATGGCGGCGATGCTTTCGATCAGCGGCACGACCAGTACATGCTCGTTGGCTTCGGCGGCGTGTTCGGCAAGACATTGCCCCCAGGCGGTTGCGCGCTCGCCACCAATTCCTCGGCGGCCTTCGGGTGGATAGCGACAATCGCGGATAGCTTCTTCGAGATCGTCAACGGTCTCAACCCAAGGAATCACGACGCCGTCGGCGCCAACGTCAAGCGCTCGTTTGCTAAGCGACGTGCTGCGTTCGGCCAGCCGTACGAGCACCACGGTGTTGCTGCGCAGGCCCGCGCGAATGTGTTCGTTGATCTCTTTCCAATCGAGGTGTCCATGCTCGGCGTCGATGACGACCCAATCCATCCCCAGGGCGACAGCCATTTCCGTAATGCTGGCCGATTCCAGCGTCACCCACAGCCCGTAAACCGGCTCGTTGCTGGCAAGTTTGGCACGCAGGCGTCTCAGTGCGTTGATCTTCATGGTTGCTTTAACTCGACAGTGGTGCGGTCTGCAAGCGGAGGAATGTCGCCGGAGATTTCCTTTGGCAACTCGGCGGGATGCACCCGCCACCAGTTGGCTAGCGCCGACGCGACAATGTTCATGACCGGACCGAAGACGATGGGGGCCAACCCAAGCGTGCCGACCTTTCCCAGGGATTTCGCCAGGCCGGCTGCCATGCCGGCGTTCTGCAGACCGACCTCCAGCGCGATCGTCCGGCAGGTCTGTTGGTCTCTCCCCAGCAGGCGGCACACGAAATAGCCCAACGAAAATCCAGCCGAGCTGTGAATGAGGCAGGCAAGAATCAGTAGCGGGCCGACCTGCAGCAATTTGTCCCGGCCAATAGCCACGGTCAGTACCGTCATGATCAGGATGCCGACCATCGAGACTACCGGCATGGCGCGGTCGAGCCCCTTGACTCGATGATAAACCAGATGATGAAAGACTAAGCCTGCGAGAACGGGAAGCAGCACAATCTCCGCCATGCTCCACATCATGGCCGGAACGTCGATCTCCACCATTTGGCCGGCGAGCATCTTCATCAGTACGGGCGTCATCAGCGGAGCAAGCAACGTGGAGAACGCGGTCAGGGTGACCGACATCGCAACGTTGGCCTTGGCGATAAACGCCATCACATTCGAAGCCAGCCCGCTCGGCGAGCACCCTACCAGTACAAGTCCCGCGGCAATTTCGGACGGCAATCCGAAGGAATGTGCCAGCCCGAATCCGACAAACGGCATGATCGTGAACTGGCAGATCAGCCCGATCAGCACCCCGGTCGGCATTTTGAACACGCGCGTGAAGTCGCTCAAACTTAGCGTCGTCCCCATCGCGAACATGATGATCTGGAGAACCGGGATGAACAGGATGCTCGTCTCGCGGCCACCCAGCCCGAAGAACCAAGGCGGAAACGTGATGAACGACTGATGAAATGCCATTCCAGCGGCGACGCCGGTGGCAATCCAGATTGTGAAGGCCAACTGATTGAGTATTCCTTGTCCCGTCGAAGCCGCCAGCGCAAGACAGAAACAACAGGCGGCGAGCGCCGGTCCGATCCAGGTTGTCTGACCGGCTGCGCACGCTGCGACAAACAGAACCGCGCAGGCGGCGGTGAGCCCCAGGAATAGCCGGGAAGTAAGTGGTGCATCGACCTTCATCCGTCGACCACCTGATCTATCCGAGCAATTCCGTACGGTGGAAGTCTCACAGGGAGGTCCGGGCTCACTTGCTTGCTTTTCGCGCCGAGTACCTGGACGTCGACCGGTTTGTCACCAAGTCCGCGGAGCGTGACCGTTTGCGCTTCGCCGGTGAGATTCGCGACGAGCACGCGCATCCGTCCCGGCTTGTACAATGCGAGGCCAACCGCAGACAAACTGTCGGAAGCAGCCACCGGCCGCACGGAATCGCATCTGAACTCGCCAATCTCGCGGAGCAGGTGATAAACAGGAAACACCTCGCCCGGCCGCGAGGGAAACGCTTCGGGCCGCGACCACCCATGTTCGGCGTCCATGATTCCGTTCCAGCCGACCGTCTCAAAATAGGTGGCCGAGTGGGCGCCGGCATCGGCGAGGTACTTGACACTGCCGAGCGTCCAGGCCGCGGCGAACGGTTCAACCTGCCGCGTGTCGACGTACGTCGGCAATGGCCCTGCCTTTGGCGGACCTCCGGGCTGATCAACTCCGTCAAGGAACTGCGGTGCCAACGTAATCGGCCCGATGACCAACACTCGGTCATCAACAAACTGGCGAGCAGTGACGACGGCATCCGTTTGAATTTGCAGCGTCTCGACCATCGAAGCGTTGTCGAAGGCATGAACTTGCGGGTTGATCGCGAAACCGACGGCCTGGATCGATCGGTCCTCCTCCGGCCGGGCTCGATTCAGATCGACGAAGTTCGTCACTCGCGTCACGCCAATCTTCGCGTCACCGGCAACTGGCGCAAGATAGCTCCGTGCCGTCTTGAATTCGACCCGATCGCCGCCGCGTACCAGCCAGAAGGAAACCGGAGGTTTTAGCTCCTTGATCTCTCGGACCAGCGTGCCGAGGTCGGGTGAATCCCCTAGGCCGAGGACTACCTGCAGGGACACCCCCAGGGTTTTGGCCTGCTTGGTTGCGCGCCGCAGGTCCTCCACAAACGCCGCATCGGAAAGAGCCAGATCAACGCGAAGATGATCCAGGTGAAGCGCCTTCAGCCGTTCGATCTGTTTGTCTGTAAGTTCCTCTACTTCGTTGGACACTTGCAGGCCAAGCCGCGGCAACTGCAATTCTCCCTGACCAATCGTTAGAACCGTCTGGTCGGCAGACGATGCCGCTTCTTTCGTAAGATCACCCTCGATACGGATCTTAATCTTTTGCGAAATCTTCGTCCCTTTGGGAACTTCCACGGGATAAGGAATGTCCAGGGGCGTGCAGTAGGTTTTGAAAGAGGCGTCGGTCCAGTTTCGCTGGTCTTCCATTTCGAAGATATCGCCCTCGAATTCGACCCGGGCACGGATGCCGGACGCGACTTCATGCGTAATCGCCCGCAGGTTCTTGGCCGGCTGGTGAGGTGAAATGAACTTCGGGAAACTTCCGCGGGATGTCTTCCCATCGAACGTCTCGAGCGCCCACGGCTGACCGGCTGCCGAAGGGCCGTGCAGCACGCAGAAGCCGATGCGGTTCTTCTTGAACGTCGAATACGCTTCCCCGTCAAACATGAATTCAATCTCGCCGGTATCGCTTCCTGAAATCGTGCCTTTCCAGCGGAAGTCGATATCCGTTTCCTGACAGGTAACATCAAACGTGACTTGGAAACTGTCCTCACGCTGGTCGACCCGGAGGTTGGAAACCTTCGGCGCGATCGTCGCCCAGTGCTCGTTACGAATGGGCGCGTTGATGCCCCGTAGGACTTCGTGGCTGCCCACGCGGATATACCGCAGAAACGCATTATCTGCGTCGAACAGCATCGAAACCGGCCCGGCCCGAAGCGGAATGGGCTCGCCCGCCTGCGCGATCGGACCGATAACAGCCACTATCAGCACGGGGCCGATCGTCTTGAGAATCGCTTTCATGCTGCAATCCATGTTGGTTGGTCCGATTCGCTCAAATCCCCTGCTCACGCACTACGCGAGAGGCCGCACTATCGACGTGCTGCGGTAGTAGTCCAGCAACGTCTCGACGGACAGCACCCCGCCGCCAAGGCCGCTCTTGTTGATCCCGCCATAAGGAACCCCGTGCGGGAAGACGTTGTGCGCGTTGATCCAACTGTTGCCTGCCACCATGGCTTCGGCCACCCTGGCCGCTCGGCTGGCGTCGCTCGTCCAGACGCTGTTGGCCAGGCCGTAGTCGGTATCATTGGCCATGGCGATGGCTTCTTCCTCGGTCGTGAACCTAGCCAGGTAGGCAACGGGACCGAAGATTTCCTCGCGGGCGGCGACGTTGTCCAGCGATCCTGCCAGCAATGCCGGGCGGACGTAATAGCCTGGAAGCCCTTCGACGTCGGCACGTCCGCCGCCAAACAGGCATTCGGCGCCCGCGGCCTCGCCTTTCGTCTCGTAACTCAGCACCCGTTCGCATTGCTTGGCGTTGACCACCGGCCCCATCTCGGTGGACGGATCGAGCGGGTGTCCGATCTTGACCTTCTCCAAGCGATTCTTGCAGTGCGCGACAAACTCGTCGTAGATGTCTCCGTGGATGATCCAACGCGTCGCGTCACAACAAACTTGTCCCGCATGGAAGGTGATGGCGCCGACGAGTTTTTCCGCCGTCGTTGCCACATCCACATCGTCA
>JBGTJT010000156.1:0-3873 GCA_041744995.1 Pirellulales bacterium
CCGCCGGCGCCTGGCACTGCGCCGAAGGCGTCGCTCTCGAAGAATCCTTCGGCCGCCGGCGCCGCGGCCCGATCGGCCATCTTGAGCGACTGCTTACCGCTGCGCTGCGCGAAGGCCCCCTGCCCTTGCTCGGCCCGCAAGGCGTCCAACCGATTGCCCGCCTGCCGGCGGTTCTCGGCCAAATCGCGGACGTTGCCGTTCTCGTCCGCCAGGAACGAAGTGTATGGCGTGAGAATGCCGTGCTTGGTGGCCAACTGGACCAGTTCATCCACCAGTTCGTCGTTCTTGCCTTTCAGGTCGATCTCGTCGAGAATCTCGCCGACGCGGCGAACCGCCCACAACTTCTCCACGAAGGCATGGCTGTCGTCGTTGGACTTCTTCGTCAGCTTGGCCGGGAAATCGAACGTTTGCTTCTCGTCGCCCACCTTGCCGCGGATCGTGACCTTGGCGTCGCCCGCGTGCTTGTAGCGGCCGGCGACCACCAACTGATCGCCCGCGAACAGATCGAAGTTGTCGCTCGGATAGACGCGGTTGACGATCTGGTGGGCGTCCTTATCCACGTCGTCGATCTCCCAGTTCAACTCGACTTGGGTCAGCACGGGCGAGCCGATCTTGTTGTACAGCGTGCTGACTCGCTCCTCGATGTCTTCGTTCGGCCGCACGTACACGCCTTGGCCGAAGTTCTCGCGGACCAGCTTGTCGAGCAGCTTGCTGTTCACGTCGTAGCCGACCCCGAAGGTAAACAGCCGGGCGCGGACGTCGTTGGCCTGTTCCACGCCCTGGGCGATCTTGGCTTCGTTCGTCTCGCCGGTGGTCGGCAAGCCGTCGGTCAGGAACAACACGTAGCTGGGGCGCTCTTCATCGTTCAACTGGTTGAGCGCCGTCTTCAGCGCGCCGTCGATGTTCGTGCTGCCGCCGGCATAGATGCCCTCGACGAACCGCAAGGCCGCCTTGCGGCTGTCGTCGTCGTACTTCTGTAACTCGGGCCGGAAGCTCTCGACCTCGCTGTCGTAGGCGATGATGTTGAACGTGTCTCCCTGCTTCAGGTTGTTCAACACGAACTTCAGCGCCTCCTTGGCTTGATCGATCTTCTTACCGCTCATGCTGCCGGAACGATCGACCACAAAAATCACAGTCTTGCGGGCAGGCTCGTCGTCCTCGGCCGCCTGCACATCGGGGCTGGCCAGCAGCAGAAAGTAGCCGTCTTCGTCCTTGTCGGGCCGATAGGTCAACACCTTGGCCGACAACTTGCCGCCGGCGGCGTCGTAGAACAGGCGGAAATCCTCCGTCGGAATCTTGTTCTTCGCCTCGTATTCGATCGCGGCGTGCTTGTTGTCGTCGCGTTCGATGTCTATGTCGTGCGAAGGGCTGTAGATATTCTTGATCTTGGTGTCGCTGCTGATGCGGACGCGAAAGTTGATCGCCTCGACCGGATGCGAGGTGTACTTGGCGGTGCTCAGCGGAAAGCTGAAATCGGTCAAGCCGTCGCTCTTGCGGAGCAACTGCGAATAACGCAACGTGACCGTCCGTTCCGCGCCGGCGGGCACCGGAAACACGCTCGTCTTGAACATGCCCGTACCGAGCCACTCCAACAGGGCCGGGTCTTTATTCTGGCGGACGATTTCCTCGTACTGTTTGCGAGCCTCCTTGGCCGACAGCAATTTCGCCTCATACTCCTTGCCGTCCACCATCAGCGTGAGCCGATCGATCGCGCCGTCGTACGGCAGCGGGAACACGAAGCTGACCTCCATCTGCCGGCTGCCGGTGTTCACAAACGACTGCGAAACCTGGACTTTGGCAATTTGATTGTCGATGTTCGCGTCGACCTTCAATTCCTTGATCTTGTAGGTCTGCTCCGGTTGCGGGCGGGGGATCGGCCGGGGATAGGGCCACGGATACGGCCAAGGATAGGGTGGCTCGATGATGATGATCGGCCGCGGCAGCGGCACGCAGCATTTGCCGTCGGCATTGATGAGAAAGCCTTGGGCGTAGACCGCCGCCGGCGAGCAGAGTAACGCCAGCCCCAACATCACAATCAAGAGCCGTTTCATCGCTGAGTCTCCTTGTTCACCAGGGTGGCAATGGGATCAGGGGTTTGAACAGGAGGGAACAGAGAAAACGAAGATAAGAATTCTCAGTTGTCTCTTTTTCCCTCAGTTCGCTCAAACAAAGTGATCCTAGTTACGTCCGAAACCGGATGCCGGTATAGCGGGTTTCATGTAATTTATTCTTGGTTGATTCGTCGTGTCAGACTGCATTCACGCTTGGCACGAACCCGAAAGGCATTTCCTTTTACAATTTTAATCGACTTCTCAGGCAACAGAGCGGGGCAGAGGCAACAGAGCATGTATCTCTCCGTTTTCTTCGTTTCCTCCTGTTCCAACGGCCCTGATAGACCCTTAAAGCCCTGGGACAATGGTCCCATCCTTCCGTTAGTTTGACGAGTGTGCCGCACTTATAGTTCCCGCGGTTTTTCGAGCGATAGCATGCCGAATTGGCCTTGTCGCATCAGTCTGCTTTTAAGAGACTCTCCGGCCCGTCCGTCCTTCGATTCGCCGCGTGATCCATGCCATGCTCGCTCGCCCGATTCAATTCGTAACGCTGTTTGCATTGCTGCTGGCGAGCGGAGCGGGCTGCAATTCCGCCGCCGGCCCGGTCGGCGGGTATCCCGACGGCCAGGTGCTGGCGGTCGAGAACCCGATGTTCATCCAAGCCGGCAGCGTCGATTCGCTCTGGGAACCGCTGGTCAACACGGTCGACGACTTCTTTCAAATCGCCCATGAAGAACGCGTGCGGCAGGTGGGAGACGTCCTCACCGAAGGCCGCATCGACACCTACCCGCTCGTTTCCGCTACCTATCTGGAGCCGTGGAGGCGCGATACCGTGACGCCCACCGAGCGGCTGGAGGCGACGCTGCAATCGATGCGCCGCACGGCGTTGGTGCGTGTGATGCCGGCCAACGGCGGCTATCTCGTCGAGATCCAAGTTTACAAAGAGATTGAAGACGTCGCCCAGCCGGAGGGAGCGGCAATCGGTGTGGCCGAGGTCTCCCGCGCGGCGTCCGCGCTCTCCTTGAACCGGCTCGGCGACCGGGAACCCATCAGCGTGCCGGGCAGGCTCGGCTGGATTCCCCGCGGACGGGACTTCGCCTTGGAGCAAGTCATGCTGAGCAACCTGCGGCAACGACTGGCCGGACCGCCGCTGGCGCCGCTCGGGCCTGCACCCTGGACTCCCCAGCCGCTGCCGCCCCCTCCGCTGACCGGACAGATGCTTCCGCCACCGCCGGCACCATGATCGGCGGCAATAAGAGACGCCGCGGCACCAACGCCGTGAAGCGTCGGTTGCAGCGTTGCCGCGACGTCTGTACATCCTTGAGCCAACTTGAATTCGGTCATTCGCTCATGGGTGGAGCAGCGGGGGCGAGGGCCGCCGCTGCATTCAACCAAGCAACAGCACCATCATTCCGCCCAAGGCGGTCAAGAAAAACAACATCCGAACACTTTCGGCGATCGCTTGCATCATGCGGCTTTCCACGTGAACACCTCGGTTGCTCCCCCTGATTCCAAGAAAACAACGGAAGCAATCGCCGTGCCAATCCACCAAGCTGATCGCGATTTTAGCGTCGAATCCCTGTTGTCGCAGGACAATGGATAGGCGAGAGGCCCGCTGCTGATCGTCGATCGATCAATGTTCCGGATCGCTGCTCAGGCCAGACTGTCGCTGCCGGCGAGCAGTTCATGTAGTTTGAAATGGTACTTGCCTAGCTTGCCACCGTAGTTGCCGGCGCCGATTCGCACGACTCCCGCGCCGGCGGCGGCCACGGCGGCATGTCGCATCGCCGCGGCAACGCTCGACTCGTCGACGCCGTCGATC
>JBGTJT010000157.1:0-17253 GCA_041744995.1 Pirellulales bacterium
CAACCGGCGGCGCTGAAACGCAAGCGGAAACAGCAGGAAGTTGCGCCGTTGACGTTGTGGACGCGGCAAACCTTCCGCGACTTGCCGGCCTGGATCGCCAGCTTGGTTCTGCATTTGGCCGCACTGCTGCTATTGGCGGTGTGGCTGCTGCCGTCGGAGTCCGGTCCCGAACCGTTCATCACACTCAGCACGCAGTTAGATGATCCGACCGAGGAAGGCGAGGTCAAGGTGCGGTTAAGCTCCGAAGACTACGACGCCAACGACCGCGAAGAGGATCTCAAGCGCCAGATGCGAGAGCAGGACGCCAAGAAGCTGCAAATCGATCGAGACGCCAACTTGCCGTTGGCCGCGCCGATCTCGGCGGTCATGTCGAACATCAAGTCGCAAGACCCCGGCACGCGGATGATGGCCGCCCGCGATCCGCGGGTGCGGGCCGACGTCGTCAAGAAAGAAGGAGGCACCACCAGCACCGAGGCGGCCGTGTCGCGAGGGCTGGACTGGCTGGCCCGCAATCAGCGCCCCAATGGAAGCTGGAGCCTGCAGGCCCACGGCGGACGAATGCAGACCGATCCCGGCGCAACCTCGCTGGCCTTGCTGCCGTTCCTTGGCGCTGGGCAAACGCACCTGGTGGGCATCTATCAGGACAACGTCGACAAGGGGCTGGGCTACTTGATTTCCATCCAGAAGGAGAACGGCGACCTCCGCGGCAACAGTCAGGCCAACGCCGGCATGTACGCCCACGGACAGGCCGCGATCGTGCTGGCCGAAGCGTACAAGCTGACCGGCGATGAAAAGCTCAAGATCCCCGCCCAAAAGGCAATCGACTTCATCGTCGCGGCGCAACACCCGGCCGGCGGCTGGCGCTACAGCCCCGGCGAGCCGGGCGACTTGAGCGTCGTGGGCTGGCAGATCATGGCGCTGTACAGCGCCCAAAGCGCCAACCTGGAGGTGCCGGAATCGACCATCAAGTTGGCCGGCTATTTCCTCGACAGCGTGGCTCGCGGGGACCACGGCGGGCTGTACGAGTACATGCCCAAGAAAGGCCCCACCCCGACCATGACCGCCGAAGGGCTGCTGTGCCGCATGTACCTAGGCTGGAACCTGAAAAATCCGGGGCTGGTCGAAGGGGTCGATTATCTGAACCAGCATCTGCCGGGCGGCA
The DNA here is from genome assembly GCA_041744995.1 of Pirellulales bacterium. GTDB lineage: Bacteria > Planctomycetota > Planctomycetia > Pirellulales > UBA7805 > JBBDLY01. The sequence goes on from JBGTJT010000157.1 coordinate 1,163, forward strand.
GTGAGAACAGCATCTACTACATCTACTACGCTACACAAGCGATGCACCATGTGGGCGGCGCCGACTGGGAGGCCTGGAACCTGAAAATGCGCGACAATCTGGTCTCCTCGCAGGTCGCCGACGGCAAGGAAGCGGGGAGTTGGGCGCCCCGCAGCAACCACGATCAGAGCGGCGGCCGACTCTACGCCACCGCGCTCAGCACGGCCACGCTGGAAGTCTACTACCGGCACGCCCCCTTATTTCGACCCATCAAGTTGAATTAGTCCGCCAAACGCGCCGGCACTGCTCTACCATAGCGCTCACAAATAGCATCTGCATTCGCTACGCCTCGTCGCAAGCCAACTCTAGGGCTTTTTGAACAGAAGGCAACCGAGCAAACGGAGAAGCGAACTCTCTGTTTTCTCTGTACCGCTCTGTTGCCTAAATTTAGGAACTAGAATCGCATAACTTCACTCGGCTGAAGTGTTACCTTGGATAAAAGGCAGAACAGCGTCATCATCCACTTCGGCCTGATCAAACAGATCAACAAAGTGAGTCGAATAATTTCTCCCGGAGCCAATTTGGAGCCAACGGAGCGAACAGGAGGCAACAGAGAACCTCTTTGTTCTCTCTGTTTCCTCCTGTTCCAAAGACTACACGAAGGCCGAATTTGTTTTTGAGGCGTCCCTGAACGGCGTGACTGCGTATACTGTGAACTGACGCACGCCAACGATTCGTGGAGCATTCGATGAGCGACCAACCCTCGTTGCAGCATCCCTGGCTGGTGGCCGTTTGGCCCGGCATGGGGCAAGTGGCTATTAGCGCCGGCTTCTACATGATGGCCAAGTTGGGCATGCGGCAATTGGCGGAGATTTCCGCGCGCGACTTGTTCGACGTCGAACACGTCGAGGTCGAAGGGGGACTGATCCGCAGCGGCCATATGCCGCGGAGCCGCCTGTTCGTGTGGATCGATCCCCGCAAGAAGCACGACATCGTGCTGTTCATCGGCGAAGCCCAGCCGCCGGCCGGCAAATACGCCTTCTGTCAAAAACTGGTCGAGTATGCCAACTTGCTCGGCGTGGAACGGGTATTTACCTTCGCCGCCATGGCCACTCCGATGCATCCGCGCGATGCCTCTCGCGTGTTCGGCGCGGCGATCGATCAAGAACAATTGGCGGAACTGCGGCAGATGGAAGTGGAAATTATCGAGGACGGCCAAATTGGCGGACTCAACGGCGTGCTGCTGGGCGCCGCGGCCGAACGCGGCCTGCGGGGTGCGTGCCTGCTGGGAGAAATGCCCCACGTCTTCGCGCAACTGCCTTGGCCCAAGGCGTCGCTGGCCGTGTTGAAGGTGTTCACCATGATCGCCGACATCGAGATCGACACGGCCGAATTGTTCGAGCAGTCGAAGACGGTGGAGGAACACTTGAGCGAACTGCTCACTCAGGTGGAAGAGGCGCTCGAGCAGCAATCGTCGGCCGAAGAAGACGACGAGTCCGCCGAGTTCGCCGCGCCGGCCGAGGAAGACCAACTCAGCGCCGAGGGAGAACAGCGGATCGAACAACTGTTTGCAGCCGCTCGCCAAGACCGCTCCAAAGCCTACGAGTTGAAACGCCAATTGGATGAGTTGGAAGTCTTCGAGCAATACGAAGACCGCTTCTTGGATTTATTCAAGAACGAGCGATAGCGTAATGTGACCCGCGCGGCGGTTCGACCGTTCTTGCCGGAGAAAGAAAAAGGGACAGGCGCATAGAGAAAGAAAAAGGGACAGGCGCATATACTGGGTAAGATGCATGCTATGAATGAGCTTGTCCGCGCGATTCGTTTTGCCTGGGTCGGCCGCGTGGCCGCAGGGTCGACTCCAGCCCCAGGCGTCGTGCGGTTGATTCTATCCAGGACTGGCTTCCCAATGGCGAGCCGCGGCGGATTGCCCCGCGGATGGCTGCGATTTCCGCTTCGGTTTGGGGCTGGTTGACGTGCTCCGTCCAGCCGGGGCCGCAGGGCAGCGGACGGGCCAGCGACCAACTCTCGTCCGGCTCCGAAGATCGCCATGGCGATAGGCTGCACCACCGCCAATCCTCGGCCCGCTCGACCAGATTGGCTCGCAGTGCATTCCGTTCGATGTAGCGGAGCACCTGATAGTTATAGTCCTCGAACAAGGTCATCCGCCCCACGCCCCGGTTGAGCACGTGATACACCATCCCGCCGGGCGTGACGCGCTTGGTTCTCGGCATGCCGACGAATTTACCTATTGCTCCCAGCCTCGTCAATATATGCGCCTGTCCCCTTTATCTGGCCAAATGCGTAATATCATAGACCGAATATAGTCTACGACAACATGACGGACAGACATTTCGTATTCGAGAGGGTGAATTCCATAGTTCACCGTCCGGCGGCGTGGTGGTCGAGGACCGCCGGGTGCCGACGACGCCTTGGGCGAAACATGGTAAGTTATCCCCCATGCACGATTTCACGCAGACACCCACGCTGTTACATCTGTTCGCCGCTCGACTGGCGGCCGACGCCGACGCACCCGCCTTGCTGTGGCACGACGGCGCGCAATACCAAACCGACACCTGGACCACCCTGGCGGCGGATGCCGAGCGATTGGCCGGCGGTTTGGCCCGCCAGGGGATCGTCGCCGGCGACATGGTGGCCCAGCTCTCGGAAAATCGGCGCGAGTGGATTCTCGCCGATTTGGCCATCCAAGCGGTCGGCGGGGTGCATGTGCCGCTGCATGCCACCCTTTCGGGGCCGGAGATCGCCCGGCAATTGCGGCACTGCCAGGCCAAGCTGCTGTTCGCCTCGTCGGCCGAGCAGTTCGCCAAATTGACCGCGGTGTGGGGCGAGTTGCCGGACGAACTGTCGATCGTGCTCTACGACGCCGCAGCGGCCGAGGGAAATCCCGACCGGCGTGTCGTTTCGCTGGCGGAGTGGATGGGCGATCTTCCCGGCACCCCTGAGGCGAACTTTTGGCCGGCGGCGGCGGATCGGCTTGCCGCCGACGGTCTGGCGACCGTCATCTATACCTCCGGCACCACCGGCCGTCCCCAGGGAGTCATGCTCAGCCAGCGGAATCTGGTGTTCAACACCTTGGCAACCCTCGAAGCGTTTGGCTTTCAGCGAGCCGATTTGCGGCTGAACTTTCTGCCGTTCAGTCATGTGTTCGCCCGCACTTGCGAGTTGTATACCTGGTTGGCCGCCGGGTCGCGTCTGGCGTTGGCTCGCAGTCGCGAGACGCTGCTGGCCGACGCCGCGGCGGTGCAGCCAACGGTGATGAACGGCGTGCCATACTTTTTCAGCAAGGTCTGCGGACATGTCGTGGCGAACCATCTGCAACAGACTCCCGGCGTGATCGCCGGTATGTTCGGCGGGCGGCTGGCGCTGTGCTGCAGCGGCGGCGCGCCGCTGGGCCGTGCGGAGTTCGAGGTGTTCGCCGCCCAAGGCATCGAACTGCTGGAAGGCTACGGACTGACCGAAACCTCGCCGGTCATCACCTGCAACCGATTGGGCAATGCCAAGGCCGGCACGGTCGGACTAGCGCTGCCGGGCGTGGAGATTCGCATTGCCGACGACGATGAGATTCTCACCCGCGGCGAGCACGTGATGCGAGGCTACCTGCACGACCCCGAAGCGACCGCCGGGGTAATTCGCGACGACTGGCTGTACACGGGCGATCTCGGCACGCTAGATGAACAAGGCTTCCTGACCATCACCGGCCGCAAGAAGGAACTGATCGTCACGTCGCTCGGTAAGAAGATTGTGCCTACCGCGATCGAAGCGCTGCTCTGTGCCGATCCGGCCATTGAGCAGGCGATGGTTGTCGGCGACGGGCAGAAGGTTCTCGCGGCCCTGATCGTGCCCGCGCCGCAGTTGGTCGGCGAACATGTCGGCGACGGCGGCCCGCCGAATGAGTGCGATTCGCTGCGGGACGTGATTGGGCAGGCGATCGCGGCGCGGCTGAACGAAGTCTCCAAGGAGGCGCAGGTCCGGAGTTTTTATCTTTGCGAGCGGCCGTTTGCAGTGGAGACCGGCGAGCTGACCCCCTCGCTCAAGCTTTGTCGACCCAATGTGATGAACTCGTTCGCACCCGCTATTTCCTCGCTGTTCGCAGAGCAACCGGCAGAATAGCCCCGTGCAACTGGAGAAGATGACACAGTTTACGACGATTCTGCCTACCTCCGCCGCACGATGCAACTAATAATTACGTAGCAGCAGTGAGCCGATACGCAAGGAAAGGACCACCCATGGCGGAAGACACTAAATCGCTAGAAACACAATCGACGCCGGACGAAACGACCCGGCGCGCTTCAGAGCAGCCTCCGCAGCAGCATCCGCCGCAAGCGGAGCGGGAGACGAGCTTTGCCGAAACGGCACTGAAGCTTGGCGGCAAGAGCGACGACGAGGCGCGGCGGACCGGCGTGATCGACTCAGCGGACGACCAGGTCGAGGCGCTGTTCGCCCCTCAGTACCAAACCGTCAACAGCCCGGCGCATCAGGCGATCTGGGATCGCCACTTGCCGATCGAATTGTTTTCCTCCAGCGAACCGAACACTCCGCCGCATGTGCAGCAGGTGATGGACGCCTCGATCGACGTGATGCAGCGGCATCGCACGGCGGGCGACATCCACAACGAAGAAGGCAAGATTACCGATCGCGTGCTGGGCGACCTGGCCGAGGTCGGTTACTGGGGACTGCTGGTCGATCGCGAGCATGGCGGCAGCGCCGCGCCGTTTGCCTCGTTCGCACCATTTTTGACGCGGATGGCGATGGTCGATCCCACGATCGCCGGGCTGGCCAGCGTGCATGGCTGCATTGGCGCAGTCGATCCGGTCCGCACTTTTGGCACGCCGGAGCAGAAAGAGCGGTTCCTGCCGCGGCTCGCTTCCGGCGAGAAGCTTTCGGCCTTCGCATTGACCGAGCCGGCGGCCGGCAGCGACCTGACCGCGCTGCGCACCCGGGCCGAACTGCAAGGGGACCACTATGTCGTCAACGGCGAGAAGCTGTTCATTACCAACGTGGTGCCGGGCCGCATGATCGGGCTGGTCTGCCTGATCCAAGACAAGCCGGCGGTGCTGATCGTCGAGTTGCCGGACGAAGAGAACGACCAATTCCAGCTTCGCAAGTACGGACTGTGGGCGCTGAAGCATACCTACAACCGCGGCATCGTCTTCAATAACTTCCGCGTACCCAAGGACAACCTGCTCACGCCGGTCAAGGGAGACGGACTGACAATAGCCTATCACGGGCTGAATCTGGGCCGCATCGCGCTGTGCGCCAACGCCGCTGGCACAATGCGGCTGATGATGGCCAGCATGCTGCCGTGGGCCAGGTTCCGCGAGACCTACGGCGAACCGATCGCCCGCCGCGAACTGGTCCGCCGCCGTCTGGGAAGGCTCGCCGGGATGATCGTCACCGCCGACGCCTTGACGGCCTGGTGCGCCGGTCTGATCGACGCCGGATATCGGGGCGAGATGGAGTGCATCATTGCCAAGGTGTTCGGCAGCGAAGCGCAGAAGGAAGCCGCCATCGAACTATTCATGAAGACCCACGGCGGACGCAGCTTCCTGCATGGGCATCTGTTCGGCGACCACGTGCATGAGTATCTGGCCCCTTGTATCTACGAGGGGGAAGGCGAAATGCTGTCGATGGCGTTCTTTAAATCGCTCGTCAAGCAGCACGGCAAGCAATTCTTCGAGCCGATCGGCAAGGCGTTGGCCGCCGCGGGCATCAAGCGGCCGAACCCACTGAATCCGGCCCACGCCTGGGCGCTGAAGGGGGCGGTGATTCCTTATGCCCGTTGGATGCTCGCCCAAAAAGTGCGCGGCGGCGGCACGCCCGAGTTGCCGCCGATGCCGTCGGAGTTGCGCGAGCATGCAGTGTACGCTTCGCAACGCTTGTGCGAATTGCCGGTGGAGATCAGCAACATGATGAGCAAGCACCAGTTGAAGCTGGCCGACCGGCAGTGCCGCATGTCGGAACTTTCGCAGCAGGTGCAATCGCTGATTACGATCCTTTGTGTTAGCCTGTATGGAGCGCGGCAGGACGTCCAAGTGCTGCAAGCGGCGGCCGACATTGCCTGCCGCGACCTGAAGCAGCGGATCCTAGGCCGCCGTCCGGACGACAAGTATTTCCGGACGGTTACCGAACTCGGCGCGGCCATCGCCGACGGCCAATTCCGAAGCATCGCCGGCCTGCAGCCGGATGAGATCATGATGAAATATGATAAGTAAATTCGAAATCCTAATATCTAAATCCTAAACAAATTCGAATGACGGAAATTAGAATATCCGAAACAAGCATGGCGTCGGCGTTTTGGTCATTCGAGCCTTTGCTTTTCGAACAGTGTTTAGGATTTCGATATTAGAATTTAGAGCTTTCCCATATGTGGGGACCTTTACGTGCGAGACACCCATGGCCACCTTCGCCGTCATTATGCCCGCCGCCGGTAAAAGTTCGCGGTTCAAGGACCGGCATTACAAGAAGCCGTTTGCCATTCTCAACAATCGGGCGGTGTGGCTGCATGCGGCCGAGAAGTTTTTCAATCGGGACGACGTCAAGCAGTTCATCTTGATCCTGGCCGAGGAGGATCGCGAAGAGTTCCAGATGAAGTTCGGCGCCAACGTGATGATCCACGGCGTGGAGGTAGTCGTCGGCGGCGCGGAACGGGCCGATTCAATTCAGAACGCGATTAGCAAGCTCCGCGACGACGTCGACTACGTGGCCATCCACGACGCCGCGCGGCCTTGCCTTGCCAACGAATGGATCGACGCGGTGTTCCAGGAGGCGACCAAGAGCGGGGCGGCGATTCTGGCCATACCGGTCGCCGGCACGCTCAAGCGGTCGGTCAACGGCCAGACGATCGACGAAACGATCGCCCGCGATAATCTATGGGAAGCGCAGACCCCGCAGGTGTTCCGTCGCGATCTATTGCTGAAGGCCTACGCCGGACGGAAGGATTTCGCGGCAACCGACGACGCCCAACTGGTCGAACGTCTCGGGCATCCGGTCTCCATCGTGCCCGGCTCGCCGATCAACTTCAAGATCACCACCAAGGAAGACCTGCGTCTGGCGGGCCAGGCGATCAACGCGCTGCCGAAACCGCGGCTGGAAGGCCCGGCGCATCCGTTCGCCGACGACCGCTGGCGATGAGCGTCGGCTGCCGTTCACTTTACTTGCCTCAGTCGGCTTTAAACTGTACGATTTATGACGTCCATAAGCCTATAAGTGAGTGGAGGATTTAATGGCAACCATCGATGAAGCTCCTCCGAAAGAGCAGCGATGGCTTCGCTGCCATCTTGACAAGGGGATGTTCAGCGACGAAGTCGCCGTTACCTATCCGTCGATCGGCGATTGGCAACAGTCCGTATTTGTTCCAAAGTCGGACGTTCAAGGTAGCATCGGCGACGAAGGACGAGTGCGCGTATCGGTCTTTCGTCACGGTTCGAGATTGATAGCAGTATTGCCGAATCCGAACCACGACATTGTCGAAGTCACTGAAGCCGATCTTGACTGAATCAGATGATCCTATCCAATGTTGCGATTCACAGCGCACTTGATGAAGGACGGTTGGTCATCGATCCGGAGCCATCCCGCGCGACCCAACAGGCAACGAGGGGTGTCCCTTTCAAACTTCGGCTGTCGACCTATGCTTGGCAAATGAGATATCTTATTTTCGTGAAGGGTTGCCAGTCGACATTAATCTTCGGCAGGGCGGTTTTGCGCAGCTTTTTGGACCGAATTCGGAAACGCACCTGCTTACGGCCGATCAACCTTTTGTGCTGCGACCAAACCGGCTTGTGCTTGGTCGAACGCTGGAAAGAGTTGAGTTGCCGATCAGAGAAGATCAACAATGTCTTGCGGCGCGCGTAGAAGGCAAGAGTTCTTACGCACGCTGCGGCCTTCTCGTGCATTTCACGGCCCCGACGATCCATGCGGGTTTTGCAGGGACCATTACTTTGGAGCTCATCAATCTCGGGCCCTGTAACATTTCGCTCTATCCAGGCGCCCCCATTTGCCAACTAATTATCGAAACGGTTAGCGGGATCCCCGTACGCAACATCAGCCAGTTTCAGAATCAAACGCGTCCCGGCGGAAACACTTAATTTAGTTGCCATTATTCACAAACAGCAGCTTGCCGGTCACATGCCGCGGCGCGATTCTCAGCATCTTGGCCGTCGCGCGGCGATAGGCGTCGAGTTGCGGCTGATAGTGCTTCGCTTTGCTCGCCAAGTACGCCGCATCCGCGATGCGGTCGGTCTTGAAGTCGATCACCTCGGCGGCGATCGGTCGCGCGGCGACCTGCAGGATGACCAGTCGATCGATCATGCCTGTTAGCAGCGTTTCGCCGTCGATCGCGGCGATGGACGTTTCTTGTTCCACGACAAGTTCCAGCGACGACTCGGCCTGTTTCCGCACCGCCGCGGTCAGTCGGAAGCGATCCAAGTCGGAGTAGGCCGACCGCGACAGCGCGGAGCGGACCTCGGCCGACGACAGCATGGCCCGAAATTCCTTGATCAGGGCGTCCACGTCGGTGCCGGCATCGGCGCCTTGCGCGGCGACCTTTCGCAGCAGGCTCTCGTCAAGCACAGCATCGTCGTCGAGCCAGGTTATCTGCTCGAACCAAGCGTGCATTACGGTACCGCGATTCATGGCCACGCGATTGTCGGCGGTCAGCAGATCGGCCACCCGCTGCTTGGCGCCCCCTTCCAACTGCGAAGGGCTAAAGGGCTGGCGCCCGCCGTGGCTGGAAGCATCGTGATCCTGAAACGCAAGCGTCATCGGTTCAGGTGCGGCATGCGCTTCAGGCTCTGGGTGCTTCGGTTGCGCACGGCCGTCAAGATACGGTTGCTCGAACCACCGCGGGTCGCCGATTTCCTTGAGGACCGTATTCTCCGCCACCCGCTCGGTGCCGACATAAGCCGCCCGCAGCAGGCCGTGAAACTTGCATGGCATCGATTCGGTCTTTTGGTCCTTCTTCGTCGGCGGGATGATCATATGCAGCGCATGCACCGCCCGGGTCATCTGCACGTACAGCAGGCACATTGCTTCCTTGATGCGGCGGGCCTCGGTTTCGGCGATCGCCGATTGTATTTCCTCCGGCAAGAACGGCTGCACCGCTTGCTTGGGATACAGGCAAACCCGGTCGATGGCCGACGTGGGGGAAGGCCGGCCGACGGCGCAGGACGGATTCTGTCCGCCCAGCGAAACGGCCAGCTCCGGCAGCACGACAATATCAAACTGCAAGCCCTTGGCTTGATGCACAGTCATCACGCGGACCGGCGCCTCGGTCGCCTCGGCCACCCGCTGCAGCTCGACGTAGGCGACGAAATCGTCGCAGCGGAGCGTGGCGTCCGCCGCATACTGGTAGGCCAGATCGGTCAGTTGCCGCAGCCGCAGTTGCTCGCGGCGGTTGGCGTGCGCCAGCAGCGGTTCGACCAACTCGCCCATCACTCGGCCGTAGCCGAATTGCTGCAAGCGGCGGCGCCAATGGTTGACGATCGCATGCACGCGGCCTGGGCCGTCCTCCGGACTCAGGCCGATCGACGCGCCCAACGGCGAATGCGCGACGTGATAGCCGGCAACCGTATCGCCCGGATGATCGATCAGCCGCATCAACGAGAGCACCAGTTGCACGGCGGCCGAGTCGGTCAGCGTGCCTCCCCCCTCTTCGCTGGCGTCGACGCCGAGCCGCTGCAATTGGTAGATCAACCGCCGCACCGCCTCGTTGCGGCGGACCAACACGCCGATGTTAAACGCCGGCGCCTCCTCGCGCAGTTGCTTTACCCGCGCCGCCGCGTAGTCGAGCGTGGCGTTCAACTGACCTTCGTCGGGGCCTGCCTCGGGCGAAGTCTCCAGCACGACGTAACCGGTGAGTTCCCTCCTGGCCGTCGAGTGCTGGGGAAAGGCCGCCACCCACTCGGCGCAAGGCTCCGCGGCGGCTCCGAGCCGGCCGTGTCGGGCGGCCAGGTCGGAAACGAACGTCTCGTTGACCGCTTGGATCACCGCCGCCGACGAGCGAAAGCTCTGCTCCAGATGATCGGTTTGGACGTTCTCCAACTCCTTGGCGACCGCATCAAAAATCTCCGCCACGCCGCCCCGCCAGCCATAGATCGCCTGTTTCGTATCTCCCACGCAGAAAAACGTTCCCTGGTCCTCCCTGGCGACGCGATCGGCGAACGGACGCACGACCTGCCACTGGGCGAGCGATGTGTCCTGAAATTCATCAAGCAACAGGTGCCCCAACGAGGCGTCCAGCCGATACGAAACCGCCGCGGTTTGTTCCAACCGGGCCGACTCGGCCAGCGTCCGCGTCACGTCGTCGAACCGCAGCGCCCGCTGTTCCGTCTTGAGTCGCCGGTACTCGGCGTCGAACGTTGCCAACAACTGCCAGGTGGCCTCGGTCTGCTCGGCGAGCTGATTGACAAAGTGGCTCTTGGCGTGTTGCAACAACGGTTGATACAGCGACATTACCGAGTCGGGAATTTCGACACGGTAGTAGGTTGTCTCCCCGCCGCTGATCTTGGCCGCCAGTCCCTTCGACAGAAATGTATCCCAATCGTCCGTCAAGGCTGCGGCGCAGTTCTCGTCGCGAGCGGTGCTGAAGCGGCCGTTGGGCATCTCCGCCGCTTGCAGCAATTCGATCGCCGCCCGCACGGCGGTTTCACTCAGCGAGGCGGCGCGCGGAATTTGTTGCCAAGCCGCGTGGCTCGTTTCCTGGAACACGTCGTACAGCCCGGACACTTGGCCGGAGATTCGCTCGCTGACACTACGATCGGCGGCGCCGGCGTTGATGAGTTGCATCAGCCGATGGACTTCCGCCTTCGATTCGCCACCGAGCACCGCCTCGATCGCGCGGGCCCGCAGTCGCGCATCGTCCAATTCGTCGATGATCGTCCAGGCTGGCGACAGTCCCAGTTCCAGCGCGTGCGTGCGGGCGATCTGCCCGAAGAAACTATCGAGCGTGTGGATCCGCAGCCGATGCAACTGGCGGGTGAGGCCCACGAGCAACCGCCGCGCCTGATCGCGATCGAGCGGGCCGGCGTGTTCGTCCAACTGCCGCAGCTTGTTGTCGTCGACGCACGCCTCGGCCAGCCGGAGCATCACGCGATCGAGAATCTCGCCCGCCGCCTTGCGGGTAAACGTGGTGGCCAGGATCTCGTCGACCGGCACTCCGCCGGCGAGCTGGCGAATGAAGCGATTCGACAACTGGAACGTCTTGCCGGTGCCGGCGGAGGCTCGGATCAACAGGTTCTTGGTGGCAATCATAGAGACCTTAGCCTTCCCCTGCATCGGGAGCGAGCGACTCGATTGCTTCGCCGCCTTCATAGCGGCGGTCGTAGACGGTTGTTTGACAGATCGCGGCGAAGTCGTCGAACATCGCGTTGACGTCTTTGGGCGGCCAGAACGCCGCGGCGCGAATCTGACGGACGACGTTCGCGGCGCTGGCGTCGGCGTCTTCGAGTTCCTCGGCGCTCCACTCCGCCGGCAGCGCTCCGACGTCGGCCAGTGCGCGAGGCAGGACGATGTAACCCAACTGGGGGCGCTCAATCTCCAACGATTGCACGACGTAGCGATACAAGGGCAATTGCAGATCGATCCAGCCTTGCGACTTGGAAAAGTGCGCTTTCGCCGGCGTCACGGCGTTGTTGCCCGACTTGTAATCGAAAATCATCCACTCGCCGTTTGCTTCATTGAAATCAATCCGATCGACACGTCCCCGCAAATCGATTGCCCGACCGTCCACGTCGAACGGCGCCTCCGATGGTTGCGGCTTCCACTCGGTGTATTGGATTCGCCACCCTTGGCGGGCCCAGTCGGCTTGCCAACGGGCGAAGGCGAACAGCCTGGCTCGGAGCTGCGCGAGCTGCACTTCGACCGAAGGCAGATGATGCTTGCCAAACTTCTGCTTCGCCTGCTGGGCCAATTCCGCTTCTAAAAACTCCTCGATCGGCCGGGCGTCCTCCAGATGCTTCGCGTCGCTGGCGCCGAATTTGGCCAACACGTCGTGCAGCAGCGAGCCAAATGCTCCGCCGTCCATCTCGGCGGCTTCGTCGCCGCTGGCTGCCAACCTCAACACGTGCGCCAAGTAGAAGCGATACGGACACGCCAAATAAGTTCGAAACGCCGTCACTGCCAGCGACTCGACCGCCGCCTGCGGTCTCGGCAGCGGCACGTAGAAGCTGGGCGCGGCCTGCGGCGGCGGTAGACGAGTGGCCAAGGGCCGGAACTTCTCGGTCGGCTGATCCTGGAACAACCGCATGGCACGTCTGGCGACGACGTCGGCCGTCTCGTGAAACAGCAACCGGCTCGGCGCGACGGCATCGCCGTCGGCGTTGACCTTGCCGACGATCAACGTCAGTTCCTCGCGGGTTGCCAACAGCACTTGCAAGGCGTAGGCGTCACGGGCCAGCCGACGCTGGTTGTCGTCGAGCTTCAAGGCTTGCCGCAGCCGATTCGGCAGGAACGGATCGGCGTTGACGCTCTTGGGCACGAACCCTTCGTTCATGCTGGTTACGACCAGCGCCGGCTTGTCGTCCAACGGCAATTCGAGCCAGCCGAGCATTTCGATGGCTGCGGGATCGACCAGCGAGGCGATCATTTCGCCTGATAGTTCCTCCAGGAGCAACCGCACAAACTGCGGCGGCGAGAGGGTTGGTCGCAACGTGGGATCGACCTTCACGATATCGTCGATCGTGGAGTCGATCTTCCGACAGGCGGCCAGCAAGTAGTGGTCCGCCTCGACCAGTCGCGAGAGTTCGCGTTCGCCGTACACTTCGACCAGTAGTTTGCGCACGGCGGCGGCGATCGCTTCCAGGGGATCGGCCGCGTCGGCCACCGGCGCGAGAAGCTGCTGAAGGCGAGCGACAGCCGCCCGCAGCCGCGCCGTGTTCCGTTCGCTTCCCAGCCAATGGTTCGACAGGCGGGCCTGCAAATGCTCGCAACGATAGTCGTCGAGTTCCTCCAGCCAGCCTTCTTCAACGCCTTGGGCCAGCAGCCAGTCGTACAGATCGGCCTGTCGCAACACCGCGGCGAGGTCTTCCAGGCGGTTGCTTGCCAGCCAGTCGCCGACCGCGGAGAGCACCTGGTAGGGGCCTGTTTGCTCGATCGCCCGGCCGGCAACCCAGCGGGTTCGCGCCCCGCATTCGTCGAATTTTCGAGCCAGCAGCGGCGCCAGCGATTCGTTGGGCAGGCCGATCACGACCTCCGAGGCGGCAAAGCGGCCCTCGTATTCGGCCACCGTGCGAACGGCCGCCTCCGCCTGATCGCTGGCCCGAAAGGCGAGCCGGATGCGGTTCTCGTCGATCGCCAGCGGCGAATCCTGCCAGGCGTCTGGCAACAGGCAGCCGTGCGGATCGAAGCGGTCGGCCAGTTCGACCGGAGCATGGATCAGAGCCGTCACGTGGTCGGCGACCTGATCGAGCATCAGCCTCACCGTGCGATTCAGGTCGACCATGCCGATCAATAACACGTCATTGTCGGTGGCGCACTCCTTGCGTTCAATCGCCACCAGCCGGGCGGTCTGCTTGTCCCAGATTTGCAAATCATCCAGAATCGCCAGGTACTTTCGCTGCACGGCCCGCAAGGCCTGCCAGCGGGCGACTTCCTCGAAGCCGGCCAGCGACTCGCCGGACTGAACCACGTCGTCGAAATCGAGGCCATCGGCCGCCAACTCCACGTGCAGTCGCGACAGCATCTCTCCCAATGGGAGCCAACGGGCCGGATCGGAACTCGGCGGCAACTGCGGCAGCACCTCCTTTAACTCGGTCGGATCCATCTGCTGCAACGCCTGGACCCAAGCAAGTCGCTGGGTGAGGTCGCTGGCGAACGGCCGCTGCGGTTCGTACAGCCGTTCGGGCAGGCCGGCGAGCATGACGGTGGTGGGAGGTTTCAACCGCAGGTTGTCGCGGTCGGCCCGTTCAAGCAACAGTTCAAGCAACCGCCGAGCCGCACGGCCGCCCGGCAGCACGAGCATGGACCGCGATAGATCGAGCGACTCGCGGTCGGCAAATCGGTCAACCAGATAGTCGACCACCGCAGCCAGCGCCGGAGTATCGAAGCCAAGAAAGTGTCGCGTGATGGACATTAATACAGGTACAATGCTATACGTGATTGATTCGAGCCGAAACTGCACATTATGCGAGGGCTTCAAGGGTGGCAACAAACTCAAGCTGTCGACGATTTTGAACAGAAGAACACAGAGAGAACGAAGGAAAATATTCTCAGTTGGCTCCTTTTCCTCGGTTTACTCAAACAAAGAAATCGCAATTACCCGAAACCTGATGGTTGTAAAGCGTGTTCCGTGTAGCCTCACCCGGTTTGGTTCGGCGGGTCAGCTTGCATCGACGCCTGACCGTGACAGGGCCATCCATTTGCAATTTCGATCGACTTTTCAGGCAACAGAGCGGATCAGAGTCAACGGAGTTTGCATTCCTCCGTTCTCTTTGTTTCCTCCTGTTCCAACTACCCTGGCAGACTCTTAAGGCCCTGGCTCATTATGCCGCAGGCCGGGCGACGCGGCCAGCACCAGTTGGGGTGTATACGCCGCCGATGACCGATCGTTTCATTATTTCATGTCTGTGCGGCGATTTCTTGGTAACGGGCCACGAACGCGGCGGCCGAGGCGCGAACGGCGTTCCAATCGCCGGCGGCGGCGAATTGGCTGTTGAAGATCGGGCCGGCAATGCCGACCGCCTTGGCGCCCGCGTGGAAATAGTCGGCCATGTTTTCCAGTGTGATTCCGCCGGTCGGCAACAGCGAGACGTCGTCCAACGGACCGAGAACCAGCTTGATGAATTCCGGCCCCACGATCGGAGCGGGGAAGACCTTCACCATCCGGGCGCCCAGGCGTGCGGCCTGAAAAATCTCGGTAGGCGTCATCGCGCCTGGAAACACCGGCACGCCGCGGGCCACGCACTCGGTAATGACGTCCACGGCGACGATCGGCGAAACGATGAAGCTCGCACCGGCTTGCAAGGCGGTGTGCAGATCGTCCATCGTGCAAACCGTGCCGGCGCCGACGTTGACATGATCGCCGGTCGCCGCCACCGCCGCCGCGATCATGTCGGCCGCCCCGGCGGTGTTCATGGTCACCTCGACCGTGAGCAGGCCCCCTTCGACGGCGGCGGCAATCATACAAGCGGTGGCCTCCGCAGAAAAACCGCGCAGAATGCCCACCAGCGGCAACGCCTCGAAACTTGCATCGTGAAAGGGTCGGCTCACGTCTATCTCCTTGAACATTTAAGTAGCCGAATTCGCCAGATCCAGACGAGGCCAGTATACGGTTTGGTTGCCCAGCGGGTAAAGCAGCGCAAGTTCGCCCGAGCGATCCTGCCCGGCTTCTCGTGAGGGGGCCTTCGAGAACGAACCGGTGGGGATACGACTGGCCGGTCCGTTGGCGTATGATTGAGTCCTGTCATTTTATTACCCACGGTGGAACCTCTGATGGGCTATCGCTCGACCAAGACTTGCCTGGACGATCTCGCTCGGCACGGGCATCTGGTGCGGATTGATCAGCCGATCGATCCGCGGCTGGAAGCCGCCGAGATCCACCGCCGCGTGTTTGCCGCCGGCGGCCCGGCGCTGTATTTTACGAATGTGAAAGGCTCCCCCTTTCCGATGGCGAGCAACCTGTTCGGCACGATGGAGCGGGCGCGGTTCATCTTTCGCGATACACTGGAGCGAGTCCGCAAAACGATCGAACTGAAGATCGACCCCGCCGCGCTGGCTCGGCGGCCGTTGCGGTACCTGGATGCTCCCTTGGCCGCGCTGTCGATGCTTCCCAAGAAGACGCGCCGCGGACCGGTGCTCGACGGCCAAACAACGATCGATCGCTTGCCGCAGTTAAAAAGCTGGCCGGACGACGGCGGAGCATTCATTACGTTGCCGCAAGTCTATTCGGAAGACCCCGCCGCCCCCGGTTGGAAGCAATCGAACTTGGGCATGTATCGCGTGCAACTCTCCGGCGGACGATACCAGCCGAATCGCGAGATCGGCATGCATTATCAGATTCACCGCGGCATCGGCGTGCATCACAAGCGGGCGATGGAGCTTGGCCAGTCGCTGCCGGTGAACATTTTCGTCGGCGGGTCGCCGGCCATGACGCTGGCCGC
>JBGTJT010000158.1:0-2968 GCA_041744995.1 Pirellulales bacterium
ACCTGGGGCCGCCGGCCCCAGGTTCCTTTCCCAACATTCTTTTGGCTCTGCCATGCCTCAAAAAATCCACCAGTCAATTTCAACCCTTCAAACAACTCACCACTTCAGCAATCTACCCACAGATTCTGGTGAAGACCCAAACTTACTGGAGACGACTTCCATTTGCCCAGTGTGCGAAATTCCAGACGGAAGGGACCGAATAATGCGAGACTCGCCGATGTCGGAGGCACATGCTCAAAGCCACAAAACTTGGCTTCTAATATTCGTAGGTATTCTACTGCCGCCACTGGGCATACTCTTTCTGCTGATCTACATGGCGCAATGCATCACACCGGACAATCAAGACACGGACTGACTCCGACTGCACCGGTCAACACAGAACACCGGCACACTCATCATCGATCGAGCGTGGAGTGGCTTTAGATGACATAGCATCCTATGGACCGTCGATAAACGTCCATTGCGGATAGCAGGCGATTTGGGCGGCCGGTAATTGTCGCGTCCCGGTCGTCCGGCTTGCCTGTTCATCCACCACCCTCCCCAATGCTGTCGGCTTCAGCCGACTCCCCGTTTGCCACCAGCTTTAGCTGGTGGACTGCCGGCAAGGAAGCTTCCCCATAGCCGGGCTTTAGCCGGCTTCCCTGGCGCAATGTCTAAAGACCAGACGAGAAGTCCGGCTGAAGCCGGCTCTGCTCGATGCGATTGCCGTTCTCCACCAGCTAAAGCTGGTGGCAAACACGGGTCGGCTGCAAGCCGACATTGTTGTGTTTCGCCTCAGCGAATCGGCGACACTAATGCACCCGGTGCCCCGGCACCGCCCCCTCATCCGGCGAGAGCACGAACACCTCGCTGCCCCCTTCGCCGGCTGCCAGGACCATCCCTTCGCTGACGCCGAACTTCATCTTCCTTGGCGCGAGATTCGCGCACATGATGACCAGCCGGCCGACGAGCTTTTCCGGCTCGTAGGCCGCCTTGATGCCCGCGAACACATTGCGGGTTTCGCCGCCGCCGAGGCTGAGGGTGAGCTGCAACAGCTTGCGCGCCTCGGGCACCTCTTGGCATGCAATGATCCTGGCCACCCGCAGGTCGACCTTCATGAAGTCGTCGAAGGTAATCTCCTCGGCAATCGGTTCGGCAGCCAGGGCGTCGCCCGTGTCGTGGTAGTTGTCCGCAACCGGCGCGGCTTCTTCGGGTTCTTTGCTCTCTTCGATCATGGCGTGTACCTGTTTCTCCTCGACTCGTTTCATCATGTGTGTAAACTTGCTGACCGGCGTGCCGACCAGCGGCGTCTGGGCGTCGTCCCAATGTTGGATCGGCGCGTTGAGCAACTCGCCCGTCTGTTCGGCCAGCTTCGGCAGCACCGGGGCCAGGTAGACGGCCAGTTGCCGGAACAGATTGAGCGCCACCGTGCAGACGTCCTGCAACTGCTGGGCTTTCTCGGGATTTTTGCGGAGCACCCAGGGGGCGTTCTGTTCGATGTAGGGATTCGCCTTGTCGGCTAAGGCCATGATCCGCCGCATTGCCTGGTTGTAGTCGCACGCCTCGTAGGCCGCGGCGATCGCTTCGCCTTCGGCCGCGGCGGCCGCGAACAGCCCGCCGTCGTCCGGATAGGTTTGCGACAGGCCAACTTCCTGCACGAACTTCGCCGAGCGGCTGGCCAGGTTGACCACCTTGCCGACTAAGTCGCTGTTCACCTTGTCGATGAACTCGTCGACATTCAGGTCGAGATCATCCACGCGATTGCTCAGCTTCGAGGCATAAAAATACCGCAGGTACGACGGATCGAGATGCGCCGCATACGTGGCCGCGCGGATGAAAGTGCCTTCCGACTTGCTCATCTTCTTGCCGTCGACCGTTAGAAAGCCGTGGATGTGGACCTTCGTCGGCAGATTGAACTCGGCCACTTTCAACATGCCAGGCCAGAACAGCGTATGAAAATACGTGATATCTTTGCCGATGAAGTGATGGATCTCGCAGTTCGGATTGCGCCACCAACTATCAAACTTCTCGCCGTGCTGCTCACACCATTGCTGCGTGCTGGCCATGTAGCCGATCGGTGCGTCGAACCAGACATACCAGTAGTTGCTGGGGCTGTCAGGGATCTCGAAGCCAAAGTACGGCGCCGGCCGCGAAATGTCCCAGTCGCGCAGCTCTTTGCGGCCTTCCTTCGACTTAGGATCGCCCAGGAAGTGGCCTTTCAAGTAGTTGGCGATCTCCGGCTGCAGGTGCTCGCCGCTTTGGGTCCACTCTTCGAGGAAATCGTGCAACTGCTCCAATTCGATGAACAGGTGGTCCGCCTCGCGCAGCACGGGCGTGGCCCCGCTGAGCGTGCTCACCGGATCGATCAACTCGGCCGGCGTGTAGGTGGTGCCGCACTTGCTGCAATTATCGCCCGGCTGATTCGGCGCATTGCATTTGGGATTCGGGCAAGTCCCCCGCACGAATCGGTCGGCCAGGAACGTGCCCGCCTCGGGATCGTACAACTGCTCGACCGCCTTTTCCTTCACCAGTCCGGCGGCGCGGATCTTGGCCCAGATCTGCTTACACAGCTCGTAGTTTTCAGGGCTGTTGGTGCTGCCGTAGTTGTCGAACTCGATGTGGAACTTGGCAAAATCCTCGACGTGGTGCCGCTGCATCTCGGCGATCCAGTCCTCCTCACTGCGGCCCTCTTCTCGGGCGCGGATCATCACCGCCGTGCCGTGCGTGTCGTCGGCGCAAAGGTAGATGCAGTTGTGCCCGCGCAATTTCTGGAAGCGGACCCAGATGTCGGTCTGGATGTACTCGACCAGATGGCCAATATGGATATGGCCGTTGGCATAGGGCAGGGCGGAGGTAACGAGGATTTGTCGCGGTTTCATGGGAATGCGATGCTAGCAGAAGTCGGCACGAAAAAGGGCATTTTACAGTAGCCGGCAGCAGGTCGACAGGTGGTAATACCAGCTCGGCAATACAAGCTCGAAGCGCCAGC
>JBGTJT010000159.1:0-7594 GCA_041744995.1 Pirellulales bacterium
GCGCCCTGAAGATCACCATGCAGCAATTCTATCGCCCCAGCGGCGACAGCACCCAGAGCCGCGGCGTACTGGCCGATCTGGAATTGCCCTCGTTGACCACGCACCTCGATGTGGGCGAAAGCGACCTCGACTTTGCGGTCGAATTCGACCGCGTGAACCCCGTTCCGTATCGGACGGTCGACATGGTCGACGAGGCGATGGTCAAGCGCTTGGCCGAGTTGTCTACCACGCGGCTGCAAAGCTGCGACGATTTCAAGAAGGTGCAGGAGCGGATCAATCGCTATCGCGCCCAGAAGGCCAAGAAAAGAGTCGCGCTGAACGAAGAGCAATTCCTGGCCGAGCGAAAGGAACTCAACAGCGAGGAAGAAGAAGAGAAGGAAATCGAGAATCTGAACGATCCCGAGCGGCCGATCGTGAAGCAAGACTTCTACTTCAAGGAAACCATGGCGATCACGGTCGACTACGCGCGGATGCTGGAAAAGCTCAAGCTGGCCAATACGAATTGATCGGTTTCACCTGCTATGAACTCAAAGCCCTCGCGGATCGAGAGATTCGCGAGGGCTTTTTCATGCGCGGCGGTCGCTCTACGCCAGGGGCGCTCCAGCGAACGCCACGGCGATAACTGCAAAATCCTTCTCCCTCCGGGAGAAGGCGGCTGCATCCGCACTTGCTGCGGCACACGATGGCGCACCAATTTCTCAAAGGCAGCGGCAACGATTGGGTGGGACTGGCGCAAATTCTCGGCCATGAGAATTTGAATACGACTGCGAGATACACGAAGCGACCCGAGGCCGATCTCGCCGAGGCGAGTGAGCAGATTGCTTTCTAGTCCCGTGGTGCGTTGACGGAGCCAGTTGCAATAAGGCCATTCTGCAAAACCATTTATGGTGCTTCCAGCCTCCCAGCACGTAGCCAATAAGTAGCCAATATTTATTGACTTTCTCTTTGATTCCTCCGATACTTCAACAGGAGGGTGAACCATGAGCAAACGCACGATGACCTTAAATCTCACTGAACGTGAGATGGCTGTATTGGATGATCTCTGTGCCAAAAAGGGTCTCAATAAAACGGCCTTACTGCGCCAAGCGCTGCGGCTGTATCAGGCCGTCGATACGAGGCTTGAGCAGGGTGATAGGCTGCTGTTCGAGAACGACGCAACGAATGCGAAGGCGGAGTTGATGGTGCTGTGACGGCGAATGTCTCTAATGTCTATTTGGTCGAAGCCTTGCACGTGTTGTGACGATCAGGCGGAACATGCCGGCGGGGGCTTGCCAGGAATGTTCCGCATGGCGGCTATGCCGAACTATATTTCGATAGCGATCCCGCCCCAATCCCCTCCGCTGCCGCCATGCCTGAAAAGCCCGCCATCGAAGATGCCGCGACCGATGCGCCGCCGGCTGTCCGCTGGAGCCGCCCGCTGCGCGTGGCGGTCAGCCTAGCGCTACTCGTTCATCTCACGCTGGTGTTTTGCGTGCCGCTGTCAATGGTCGAACCGGGTTCGCCGCTGGCCGGCTGGCTGGTCAACAACACGCGGCCTTATGTGCAAGCGGGCAACATCAGCCACGGCTACGCGTTTTTCGCACCCGATCCCGGCCGTTGGAGCCATTTGATTCGCTACAAAATCGAGTTCGACGACGACCGGGCGACGATCGAGCGGACGATGCCTAGTCTCGACCAGCAATGGCCGCGGCTGCTGTATCACCGCCACTTCATGCTGACCGAGCAGCTTGGCGCGCTGGCCTCTCGGGTTGACGAGCTCAATTCGTTCGAGGCGCCCGCCGAGGAGCGGGCCGCGGCCGAACGCGAGTTGCGCGCCTTGGCGACCAGCTACGCCCGCCATCTGCTGCACACCCATGCTGCTGATCGTGTGTCGATCGACCTGGTGCGCCACAACGTACCACCTTACATCGACGTCCGCGGCGGCCGAACGCTCGACGATGAAAGCCTCTACGAAACATTTCCGGTCTCGCCACTAGCAACCGCGGGAGTTTCCGTCGAGCGAATCACGCAGCCGGAACTGATTCAAGCGGAACCGATTCCGTTGGAGGAGGTTCCATGAATGGCTCCGTGCATGCGGTACGAACGGCGACGATCGATTGGTTCCGCGACGTGCTCGCCGGCTGGAACCGCTTTTGGTTCGCGCCCACCGATCCGGCCACGCTCTGTCTGGTCCGCATCCTGGGCGGAGCGATGCTGTTCTACACCCACCTGGTTTGGTCGCGCGATCTGCTGGCCTTCTTCGGGCCGAACGCCTGGCTGAGCCGCGACCTGCTCGTCCAGCGACACGAGGGGACGTACTTCTGGACGGTGTTTCGCCATCTCGATGCGCCCTCGGCGATATGGGGGTTTCACTTGTTCGCGCTGGCGGTGTTCTTTTGCCTGATGATCGGCGCCTTCACCCGTGTCTCCAGCGTGCTGGCGTTCTTGCTGATGCTCACCTATCTTCACCGCGTGCCGACGGCCCTGTTCGGATTAGACCAGATCAACACCATCATTGCCATGTACCTGATGATCGGTCCGGCCGGCGCTCGGTATTCGTTCGACCGCTGGTGGAAGAAGCGGCGTGGACGAATTGACGCCGACGATCGCGCGCCGATCTGGAGCACTTCGGCCAACGTGGCCTTGCGGCTGCTGCAAATCCACATGTGCGTGATGTACTTCTTCGCCGCCACCCGCAAACTGCTAGGTGCCAGTTGGTGGGACGGCTCGGCGATGTGGCTGGCGTTCGGCAACCTCGAGTACCAGTCGATCCCCATGCACTGGCTCGCGGAGTGGCCGATGCTGATCGTCGTTCTATCGCACGTGACGATTGCCTGGGAACTGAGCTACGCGGCCTTGATCTGGCCGAAGATGACGCGCGGGGTGATGCTCATCGGCGCGGTACTGTTACACTTGGGGATCGCTGTTTTCCTAGGGATGGCCACTTTCGGTCTGGCGATGATCATCGGCAATCTGGCTTTCCTGCCAAGCCGCTTCACACGGGGCCTGCTTGAACGCCGCCCGCCGGGTAGCGGAACTCGCCAAGAGTTCCGACAATAGATTGATGCGAGCCTTGATCCAGCGCGTCCGCGAAGCCAGCGTGGCCGTCGACGGTGAAACCGTCGGTCGGATCGGTCCCGGCATGCTCGTGCTGCTCGGCGTGGCCAAGCACGACACGCCCGCGGAAATCGCCGCACTCGCCGACAAGGTGCTCGGCTTGCGGATCTTCGACGACGAGCAGGGCAAGATGAATCTCGGGTTGCCGGAAGTCGGCGGCGCGATGCTGGTGGTCAGCCAGTTCACGTTGCTGGCCGACTGCCGCAAGGGGCGTCGCCCCAGCTACACCGCCGCCGCGGCGCCGGACAAGGCCAATGACTACTACGAGCAGTTCATTGCCCGCATTGCCGGGCAAGGTATCGAGGTCGCCAGCGGCCGGTTCCGCGCCATGATGCAGGTCAGCCTGGTGAACGACGGCCCAGTGACGATTTGGCTCGATACCGACCAAATTACTTAAACAGGCTCTGAATTCCTTCCAGCGCCACGCGGTGGTAATTCTGCGTCCGCTCCTGGGCCTTGTCCACGATCTGCATGTGCGTGCGTTGCTCGCTGAGTCGTTCCATCACGATCGGGTCGCTAAAGACCATCATCGTCAAGATGCCGACTTTGACATAGGTCGAGATGTTGGCATAGGTGGAATTACCCCAGAACTTGACGGCCGTGCCGAACGACTTCTTCAAGCGAATACGTCCGCGGCGGGTATCGACCGAGTACCACTCGTCGAGCAGCAGGTGCGACATGAATCCCAGGAAGACGCCGCCGGCCATATAGTAGCGCAGCATCAGATTCGGCGGACATGCCAACAGAAACCCAAGTTCGGTGGCGATGATCGCCGCGGGAATACTGTGAAACATTCCGCGGTGAACAGTGTATTTCTTAATCATCCACGCCACCACGAAGCGGATGAAAAGATAGATGCCGACGCCGGCCAGCACGATCGATTGATGCGACATGCCGATCTGTTGAAAGCGATCGACCATCATCATCGGCACCGCCGCCGCGCCGAAGGCCATCGTCTCGCGCAGCGGGATGCCGGTTTCGCTGTCGATGTCGGGCAGCATCCCGGCAATGCTGCACATGCCGCCGGCCAACACGCAACTGGCCAGCGGCAAGGCGCCTGCTTCGTCATGGAAGTAGGCGATGCCCGCGCTGGTGTAACCGACCCCCAGCACGCTGCTGGTGGTAATGTGAGTGCGAAAATTGGCCATGGCAGCAACTCGCCAAAGTGTCCCCCCGCGGCGCGGAAAGCGAAAAGCCCGGGCGGCGAGGTATCGAAGTGGTTCAACGGGGGTGGGGAAAGTAAAGCATTCGGCGACTTACGCCAAGGCCAACTGCGTTGCTAGCAGATTCAGCAAGTAGGGCATTCGCCCTTCTAGCCGCTCGGGCTGGTCGATATACTTTCGCAAGAAATCGCGAACTTCAAGGGAAGAGGCATGGGAACGTACGACATCTTCATGTTGCTGGTGCTCCTCGGGGCGGTCGTATTCGGCGCCTGGAAGGGGTTGTCGTGGCAGGTTGCTTCGATCGCCTCGCTGGTGGTGAGCTACTTTGTTTCGCTCACGTTCAGCGGCCCGCTGGCGCCGCTGTTCGGCGACTCGGCGCCGTGGAATCGCTTTCTGGCGATGCTGGTACTGTATGTCGGCTGCTCGGCCGTGATCTGGTTGGCGTTCGGCGTGTTGCGCAAAGGAATCAGCCGCGTCAAGCTGCAAGAATTCGATCGCCAGATGGGCGCGTTGGCCGGCGGCATCCAAGGCGTGATTATCTGCGTCGCTATCACCTTCTTCACCGTCACCCTGCTGGAAGAACCATCGCGGGGACAGATTCTCGACAGCAGTTCGGGGCGGGCCATCGCCCACTTGATCGACAAGGCCGACACATTGGCCCCGGCGGAGATCCATGACGTACTTGGTCCCTACCTGCACAAGGTGAACGAGACGTTCGGCAACGATCCGCATCTGGTGCTGCCCGGCACGGCCAGCGGCTTCCACTTGGGCAATCAGCCGGAGTTTCAGCCGGATTACTTCTCCAATCAACCTCCTCCCGGCTTCGATCCCGGCTTCCAGCCCTCGCCCCCCTCGGGGCAGCTCTATCCACCAAGCCATCAGGCGCCCTATCCGCCGGTCACGCAACCGATGCCGCCGCCGGGGCCATGGCCGAACTGGGGGCCGTGAGCTACCAGCGGCGCCACACAACATGGCTGCACGGTCGGCGGCTGCGCGGTATAATGCCCGTTTTCTTCCCGACGGAACTCGCCGGACATGAGCACGATCAGCGCGCTGGAATACCTGGAAAACCCGCAAGCCGTGGCGATCGAGCCGATCTGCGCAGTCTTCGGCAACGAAGGCTGGGCCAAGCACGAGGTGCTGCTGGCGCTCCGCGATCATGCGTTGCCGGAGGATACCCGCGAATTCGCCTTGTCGAAGCTTAATGGGGAAGAGGCCGCCTGGCGCGACGTGATCGCCGAACTGAGTACCGCCTCGCTGTTTGGCGACGGGCGGCAACTGGTGGTGATCGAGGACGCCGACAAGTTCGTTACCGACCATCGCCGCCAGTTGGAGCGGTATGTCGAACAGCCCTCCCGGAGCGGCGTACTGGTGCTGATGGTCGGCCAATGGGCGGCTACGACGAAACTGTACAAGGCATTCGACAAGAACGGCTTGCAGATTCGCTGCGCCTTGGGCAAAAGTCCCGCCGCCGAACTGCGCAAGTGGATCCAGTTTCTCGCTAAACGGCAGGGGCTGAAGCTGGCGGCCGGGGCGGGGGATCTACTGATCGAAATGGTCGGCGAGGAGCTGGGCCTGCTGCACCAGCAGTTGGTCAAATTGCAACACGCCGCGGCCGACAACCGCGTCACCCCGGAACTGATTCGAAAGCAGTGCGGCAATTGGCGGACGCAGTCGATTTGGAACATCCTCGACGCAGCCCTCGACCGCCGCACCGCCGAAGCGCTGGTGGAGTTGGATCGCCTGCTGGCGTCCGGCGAACACCCGATCCCGATCCTGGCGGCGCTGACGAGCAATCTGCGCAAGCTGGTGATCGCAACCAACGAGATCGAGATTGCCGAACAGCGTCGGCAGCGGTTGTCGCTTGTGCAGGCGCTTCGCAACGCGAAGGTGTACAACGTGGAGCAAAACGTCCAGCGGCTCAAGAACCTCGGCCGACAGCGCGCCAAGCGCCTGCCGGCGATGTTGCAGGAAGTCGATCTGGCGCTGAAGGACTACGCCAGCCGCGAACAGCTCGGGCGGATGCAGCTCGAACGGCTGGTCGTATGGCTCTCCGCGCCGGAATTGGCCGCCCCGCGGGGCAAGAAGGTCAAAACCGCATCGTAGTCGCGATGTGGCGAATGGAAGAGATTTGCCGTGGTCTAACCGCCCACGATCACGAAATAGTCTCCCTGTTCGCTGTTGGAAATCAATTCCAGGCGGCCCGCGTACTCACAGCCGACGAGCTTCATGCGGCGGCCGTCGAGTTCCGCCGCTTGCACATGCAACACGCGGGCGGAGAAGTATTTGCGTTGCTCGCCATCGCCCAAGGCGACCACCAGTTCCTCGAAGTCCGGCTTGTTGGGCAGGAAGAACGAAAAGCCCCCAGCGGAGATGTCGTGGCAACGAATTTCGAGAAAGCGGCTCTGGTCGGGCAGCTTACCGTCGATGATCGGGGCAATCTCCTGCATCCTCGGGAACGGCACGCGCAGCTTGCTGCGACGCTCGCCCGCTTCCGCCGATTCCTCGGCGTCTGTCTCCTTGCCGGCCGACTCGGCGGCGGTCGCTTCGCGGCGTTGGACCTCGTCCTGCAGCTCGTTCAATCGTTGCGTCGCCGCGCGAGCGATCCGTTCCACTTGCTCCAAACGGGCCAGCGCCTGGCATTGATCCGTGATATCGACGCCGGTACCAATCAGCGATTCCACCACGCCGTCACTGCGGGTGAGGGAGGTGTACGACCAGGCGATCTGGCGCAACTCGCCCCCCTTGGTCAGCAGGCCGCTTTCAAACTTCACGTTTTCCTCGCCGTGGCGGATGCGATCGAAGGCGTGCTTCACCAATGGGAGATCGTCGTTGTCCAACACCGCGGACGACAAGGAACGATCTTCCATTTCTTCAGGGTCGAAGCCGCTCGTCTCGGCAAAGGCTCGATTGACCGATTGGATCCGCAGCCGAGGCGAAAGCCGTACCACTAATGCCTCGGTCGTTTCCAGTATCTTGTCGGTCAGTTGGCGCTGCGCTTTCAGCGCGCATTCGGCGGCGCCGGTGGCCAGCGCCGAGGAAATCAGCCGCGCCAGCAGTTCGAAGAAGCAGACGTCGTCGATCTGAAAGTCATGCGGCTGGCGGCCAAATACGGCAATCACGCCATATTTTTCGGACTCGTGCATCAGGGGGCTGATCAGCGCGCTGCGAATCGAGCGGCGGCACAGCAACTGATCGGAGAACCGCAGGTCCTCGTCCAAGTCGGCCACCGCCAGGGGACGAGCGGTGTGCAACGCATAGCCGATCGCCGAACGATCCGGCTCGGTCGTGCAACGCACTTCGAGGGCGCCGGTCGCGGCTTCACGTTCCGCGAA
>JBGTJT010000160.1:0-4016 GCA_041744995.1 Pirellulales bacterium
TTGCTGCAACTGGCCTGTTGGATCGCTGCCTGGCAGCGGCGCAACGAGTTGAAAGCCTCCTTGCTGCTGGCGGCGACCGCCGGAGTCGCCGCCGCCGCAGCCACGTTGATCCGCCCGAGCTGGCTGTTATTTTTGCCGTTCGCGCTGCTGCTGTCGTTGTTGCTGGGCCGCGAACGCCGGCGGCATGCGCAACTCGGCGCGATGATTCTGGTCGCCTTCATCGTCACGATGGCGCCCTGGTGGATTCGCAATTTTCAAGTGACCGGCCGTTTCGTGCCGACCACGCTACAAGTCGGCGCCAGTCTGTACGACGGGCTGCATCCGTCGGCCGATGGCGGCAGCGACATGGAGTTTGTCGAGCCGCTGACCGAATCCTACCGCTCCGACTGGAACAAACTGCCCGCGCCGCGGCCGGAGTGGGAGGTGTATCTCGACGGACGCTTTCGTCGCGACGCCGTGACCTGGGCCAGGCGGCATCCGGCGCAGACGGCCAAGCTGGCCGGCGTGAAGTTCCTGCGCACCTGGAACGTGTGGCCCAATGCCGACGAGTTCGGCGCCACGTGGATGCGGTTGCTGCTGTTTTCGACCTATACGCCGCTGATGGTTCTGGCGCTGCTGGGCGTTTGGCGGTTCCGTCGACTCGGTTGGCCACTGCTGCTGTGCTGTTTGCCGGCGATTTACGCGGCGCTGCTGCATGTCGTTTTCGTCGGCTCGATTCGCTATCGGGAACCGGCCCTAATGCCGCTGGCGGTGCTGGCGGCGGCGTGGCTCGTGTCGCACTTTGGCGGAAAGGATGCGCGTCATTTTTCCGCGAATGATTAACCGTTGTTGGTTTTGCTTCAAGTGGGGCGCGGCGGCGTTGATCGTGGCGGCCGTCGGCGGCTTTCTGTACATTCGCTACACGGTCGACGACGAAATCCGCCGCCACGTCGAACAGCTAATCGCCGCCCACTACACCGATCTCGACGTTAGCCTCCGCTCCGCGGAACTTGTCAAAGGCGAAGGCATCGTGGTCCGCGGCCTGTCGCTGGTCGAACGGGGCGCCGAAGGGCCGCAATCGGAACTGGCCTATTTCGAGGAGATTTTCTTCGCCTCGCGAACCGACCTCGAAGACCTGCTCACCGGCCGGATTGGCGTGACGCACATCACGGTTCGGCGTCCCGTGTTTCGCGCCACGCGGAGACTCGACGGCTGCTGGAGTCTCGAAAAGCTGCTGCCGCTGCCGGACTTTGGCGAGGAGCAGGCGGAGGCCGCCATCGAAAACGCCACGATCGAAATATTCGATCCATCGCGGGAGAACGCCTCGACCTTCCTGCTGCGCGATATCAACGTGGCCGTTACGCCGACCAGGCGGCAGTTGCCCGACGGTTCCACCGAGGTCGTTCCCGAATTCGAAGGCTCACTGTCGGCCGACTACGTGCAGCGGATCGAGTTTCGCGGCTGGCACGATCCGCGGGTCAATCGCTTTTCACTCGGCGGACGCGTGCAGAACCTGACCGTTTCGCCCGACTTGCGCGACGCCTTGCCGAGCGATCTGGCACGGCGACTGCGCGGGCTGGGTTCGCTGCGGGGGCAAGTTGACTTCGATTTCCGCGTGGGACACGAACCGGCGGCGGCGCAGCCGTGGCAGTTCGTCATCGCCGGACAAATGCTCCGCGGTCGCGTAGACGACCCGCGGCTGCCTTACCCCATCACCGATATTCAGACCTCCTTCACCGCCGAGGCCACGGGACTGGCGATTGAAGGGCTGACTGCCCGTAGCGGACGCACGACGCTCCGCATGAACGTTTCCACGCAAGGCTACGACGAGTCGAGTCCCAAGATCGTTGAAGTGGAAACCCAGCGGCTGGTGCTCGACCGTCAATTGGCCGACGTGCTGCCGCCCGACTTGCAGCAGACCTGGTACAAATTCTTGCCGGCCGGCGAGGTCAACGCCGCGGCCAAGCTAAGTTTCGACGGCCAGCGGTGGCGAAGCGAACTGCTGGTCGACTGCATCGACGTTTCCTTCTCGCACCACCAATTCCCCTATCGCCTGGAGCGGGGGACCGGCACGATCGAGGCGGCCGACGGCCGCGTCCGAGTGCAGATGACCGCCTTCGCCGACACCCGGGCGGTAGCATTCGAGGCCAACATGCAAGGCGAGGGGGAAGAAGCGGTCGGCCACGTCACCGTCCGCGCCGAGCGGTTGCCGCTCAACGAAAAGCTGTTCGAGGCGCTGCCGAGCCATTCGCAACGGATCGTCCGGGATTTCAACCCCCGCGGCACGTTCGACGCCTACCTGCATCTCCATCGCGACCGACCGCACGAACCGATCCACCGCCGCATGGTGATTCGGCTGAACGGCGTCGCCGTCGAATACGAGCACTTTCCTTATCCGATTCAATCGATTACTGGCACCATTGACAATTACGACGATCGCTGGTCGTTTCTGAATCTACAGGGGGTGAACAATACCGGCGTCATCGCCTGCGAGGGGCATTCCGAGCCGACGCAAGACGGCCACGAGTTGCGGCTGCGGTTCACCGGCGCCGGCGTGCCGTTGGAGCAGGAGCTGCGCGACGCCTTGCCCGCCGAGACGCAAGCCGCCTGGAACCTGCTGCGGCCGTCCGGCGCACTCGACTTTGCCAGCGAGATACATTTTCTTTCAGCGACCAATCAATTGAGCGTGGACTTGGCGCTCGATCTCGACGGCGAGAGCGTGTCGATCGAGCCGACCGTGTTTCCGTATCGCCTGGAATATCTGCGCGGCAAGGTTCGTTACCGTGACGGCCTGGTCGAGTTCCACGGCCTCAAGGCTTTGCACGACCGCACGATGGTCACCTCCGACGGCCAATGCGCTTTCCATCCCAACGGAGGCTGGGACTTTCGCGTCTCCAACTTGCACGTCGACCGGCTGCGGGCCGACCGCGACCTGATCGCGGCCTTGCCGCGGGGGATGAGCAGGGCGCTCAACAAGCTCGACTTGGACGGGCCTGTCAACCTAAGCGGCTCGTTCGCAATCGCGCACTCGGGACGAGAGGGCGATGCGACCACCGCCCGCTGGGACGTGCGGATGAACACCATGCAGGGCCGCATGCAGCCTGGGCTGGAACTGCGCGACATCAACGGCGAGATTCGACTGAGCGGCGGCTGGGACGGAAGGAACCTGGCCACTCGTGGCTGGCTCGAACTCGATTCCATTTCGTTTAAGGATCTGCATTTCACGCAGGTTCGCGGACCTCTTTGGATTACCAATCAGGAGGTGCTGTTTGGCGCGTGGGCGACCACTCCCGTCGCGGGGGAGGCTGCGCCGCGGATCACGGCGGCCAGCTACGGCGGCGAGGTGGCCGCCGACGGGCGGATCGTGCTGGACGACATCCCCCGTTATGCCTTGCAGGCGTCGGTCTCCAATGGCGATCTGCAGCAGTTCGCCAAAGAAAGCGGCGCCGGCGGTTCCGAATTGCGCGGCCGCGTGTTCGGCACAATCCAATTGCAAGGCGCCGGCAAGGGAACCCATTCGCTCACCGGGGCCGGCTCGGTGCGGCTCCGCGACGCCACGATCTATGAGCTACCCTTGATGGTGTCGCTGTTGAAAATCCTTTCGGTTCGCACGCCCGACTCGAACGCGTTCTCGACCAGCGACATGAACTTCCGCATTGCCGGCGAGCACGTCTACTTCGACCAGATGAACTTCTACGGCGACGCTGTCAGTTTGCTGGGCAAGGGAGAGGTCGGACTCGACAAGAACATGAAGATGGTGTTCCACGCCGTGGTGGGGAACAACGAATCGCAATTGCCGGTGCTGCGTCCGCTGCTGGGCCTGGCGGGCCAGCAGTTGCTGTTGATCTATGTCGACGGCCCGCTGAACAATCCGCGGACCACCAAAGAGGCCCTGCCGGGCGTGCGCCGCGCGGTGGAGGATTTGCAAGGGGTGCCGCCGGCGGCAGTCGGCAGTCCGAGCCTGCTGCGGCAGGCGGAACGCGGAATCAAGGGGATCTTCCAATGAGCATTGGCGAATCGGGCGGGGTATTTGCATC
>JBGTJT010000161.1:0-7711 GCA_041744995.1 Pirellulales bacterium
GTCACTATGGCCGACCGCTTGCCGCTCGTGCGGCACATCGACGCCGCCCAGCCGCAACGGCCCGCCAGGGGCCAGCCGATGCGTGTCATGTCCCAGCCCGATCCGCAACAAAGGGACTCTCCCAACCAACAGGTGACTGGCAATAAACGGGTGAGTATAGCGAACCGAGGAAATACCGGCAACGCGAGAAGAGGTTTCAGGTGAGAGGTTTCAGGTTTCAGGAGGGTGGAAAGTCCTTCTCCCGTTGGGAGAAGGTGGCCTTTAGGCCGGATGAGGGCCAGATGCTTAAAGGCTTTACCTTCATCAGTGCCTGCCGAGGCGTAGAACTGGTTAGCACCGCGCCCTCATCCGTCTGCTGCGCAGCCACCTTCTCCCGGAGGGAGAAGGGTTTCCCTGAAACCTGAAACCTGAAACCTGAACAGCCGCCGAACTATCCTCTTGCGCCTCTACCGACTATCCTGATACTATGTCGATTATTGAACTTGAGAATCTGACCAAGACCTACAGGATCTATCGCAAGAAGGAAGGTCTGTTGGCCTCGGTGAAGGGGCTGTTTTCGCGCGAATACCGCGTGGTCGAGGCGGTTCGCGGCATTAATCTGGCCGTGGAACAAGGCGAATTCGTCGCCTTTCTCGGCCCCAACGGCGCGGGCAAGACCACCACTCTCAAGCTGCTCAGCGGGGTGATCAACCCGAGCAGCGGCACCGCCCGAGTGATGGGACACGTCCCCTGGTTGCGGGAAAATGCCTATCGCCGCCGTTTCGCCTTGGTGATGGGCCAGAAGAACCAGCTCTGGTGGGACTTGCCGGCTGCCGAGTCGTTCCGCCTCCACGAACAAATTTACGCGGTGGACCCAGCCAGTTTCAAACAAACGCACGACGAGCTGGTCGACCTGCTGGATGTGCGACGGCTGCTAACTCAGCCGGTGCGCGAGCTGTCGCTCGGCGAGCGGATGAAGATGGAGCTGATCGCCGCGCTGCTCCACTCGCCCGAGGTGTTGTTCCTCGACGAGCCGACGATCGGTCTAGATGTGGTCGCCCAGCACAACATCCAGCAGTTCCTTAAATTCTATCAGCAAGAACGCAAGATCACGATCCTGCTGACCAGCCACTACATGAAGGATATCGCCGCGCTCTGCAAGCGGGTGGTGATTATTGCTCACGGGCGGATTATGTACGATGGCTCGCTTAGTGGCATTGTCGATCGTTTCAGCGGCAACAAGATCGTGACCCTGTTGTTCGCCGACGACCAGCGTCTGGACGACCTGGCCCGCTTCGGCGAGGTGATCGAACATTTGCCGCCGAAGGTCAAGATCGGCGTGGAGCGCTCGGCCGTGGCCGACATGCTGGGCCGCATCCTCCGCGAATACACGATTCTCGACGTCAGCGTCGAAGACCCGCCGCTGGAACAAGTAATCGCCGACATGTTCTCAACCGCCGTCGATGATCGCGAAGACGAACGAAGCGCCACCCCAGAACAAGTGGCGCAAGACGTAAGTTGAGGAATGACCCTCGCAACAAATAACAAATAAGCAATCCGCAATTCCCCGATGTTCGCCCGCGCCACCACCCTCTGGACCATCCTTCGCATCAGCTTGGAAGAGCGGCTGGTCTATCGGGGGGATTTTGCGCTGGGCACCTTGATGCGATTTTTGCCGATCGTCACGCAGATCTTCTTGTGGACGGCGATCTTCTCGGCGGTTGGCGGCAAGATGATCGCCGGTTACACCCGCGACGATATGATCGCCTATTACCTGATGACCATGATTGGCCGGGCGTTTAGCAGCATGCCGGGGTTGGCGACCGGCATCGCGCGGGAAGTTCGCGAGGGGACGATTAAGAAGTACCTGATTCAGCCGATCGACCTGATCAGCTTCCTGCTGATGCAGCGGATCGCGCATAAGCTGGTTTACTACGGGGTGGCCGCCGCGCCGTTCGCACTGGTGTTCTTTCTTTGTCGCGGGTTCTTCCCGCCGGCCCCCAGCGGCGAGGTGATGGCGGCGTTCGCAGCTTGCTGCATCATGGCGTTTCTGCTCGGATTCTATATCGAATCGACGATGGGGCTGATCGCCTTTTGGTTCCTCGAAGTCACGTCGCTGCTTTTTGTATTCAATCTGTTCACGTTCTTCTTCTCCGGCCACATGTTCCCGCTCGACCTGTTGCCGTATCCCTGGAGCATCATCGTCGACTCACTGCCGCTGAAGTACTTGGCCTATTTTCCGGCGGCCGTCTGGCTGGGCAAGGTCGAGGGAGACGCGCTGTGGACGGGCCTGGGCATCCAAGCCGCCTGGCTGGCCGGCTTCATGCTGCTCAACCGCTGGCTGTTTAACCGCGGCGTGCGGCGCTACAGCGGGTTTGGAGGATAACCGTAGGTTACAGCATGTCCACATCTGACCCCACACGTGAATCCACCTCCCCCCATTACGGCAAGGTCTTCTTGACCTTTGCCCGTAATAGCCTGGTGCGCGATATGACGTTTCGCACCAACTTCATTATCGAGGCGATCTCGTCGCTCTCTTGGAACCTGATGAACTTTGGGTTCTACATTTTGATCTTCAGTTACACCGATCAGATCGAAGGGTGGAATCAGCACCAGTTTTTCGTGTTCCTGGCCACCTTCTACTTCATCAACAGCCTGGTGCAGACTTTTTTCATGCCCAACTTCGAGGAGTTCAGCGAGCTGATCCGCACCGGCGGGTTGGACTTTGCGCTGCTCAAGCCGATCGATACGCAGTTTCTGGTGTCGCTCAATCGCATCGAGTGGTCCGATCTCGGCACGCTGCTGTTTGGAGTGCTGCTGATGATCTACGCCTTGCCGAACGTCGACCCGGGTTCCCCGGGCCTGCATATCAGTCTGGTGCAAATGGTGCTCTATCCGATCTACATCCTCTGCGGCGTGGCGGTGATGTACAGCTTCATGTTGTCGCTGGCCGCGACCAGCGTGTGGCTGGGCCGCAACCAGACCTTGTACAACTTCTGGTTCTACATCACCAACTTCGCCCGCTACCCGATGGAAATCTACGGCGGCAACGCAGGCGGCATCGCCCTGCGGCAGTTCTTCACGCTGGTGATCCCGATCTTGGTGGTGGTCAACGTGCCGGCCCAACTGATGGCCAAGCCGCTGCAGGCGCAAAACTGGCCGCTGGTAATCTTCGGGCTATCGGCCACAATACTGAGCCTGCTGGCCAGCCGCTGGATCTTTCGGCGAAGCTTGTTGAGTTATCGGAGTGCCAGTAGCTGAACACGGTGGGCACGTCGTTTAACCCGCAGCCGGCAGGCGCAGGCGGCGTCGGGAAGATTTTATTGAGGAGAGCGGACGCAAGCGACAGGGATGCGCCTTGCGAGGGACCGTGCAGATTAAACGCAGAGGGCGCAGAGAAGCGCGAAGAACCGCAGAGATAGTTGCCTCGAATTGTATTTTCTGCCATCCATCGAGAACCGCCTAACGCTTGTTGTCTCCAGCCGCTTCCGTGTTCGTATCGTAAATTTCCTTCAGCTTCTCGTCAAAAGCGTCGGCATCGTCCCAGTAAGCCTCGTCCAAAGGCCGAAGTCGCTCAAACCAATCGTCTACATGTGCTTCGAGGTAGTCGTAGAATTGCTCTTTCTCAGTGTAGGAATCCAACTTTACAATTTCGAAGGCTAGCTTGGTCACGCGATGTGACTCGGAAAATCCGTGACGGTCAAGTATTTCAAGTGTTTCCAAAGCACCTTTGACTCCAGTATTTCCGATCCACTGCTCAAACCCGCCATTGTGAACTTCTAGCGTCTGCCAAAAAAGGCGAGCATACTCGTTCTCCCATGGCGCAAGCTGTTCACCTGTCAGTGCGCGTTCGACGACGCTGTAACCGAACTGCTCATGAGGTGGTATGTTATTCGCTGAATTGTTCATGCTGGTCTCAGATGGCACACCAGTATCCGGAATCATCGAGCGCGGGGATCCACGACTCGTAAACAGGCTTATCCGACACATAGAACACCACGTCAAAGCCGCCCCTGCCATTGGGCTTCGGATAGTTCACTGGCCACCTGAGTGGTGCGAGTTGTTCCACCACCTGTCTCAACGACTTGATGCGGTCGGCCACAGACGCATCGGGTTCAATTTTTTCCAATAGCCGCAAATAGACGCGATACTCGTGTTTCGTAGACATACCAAGTTAGTCTGTCAAACGTCCATTGGTTCAAGGTGGAATCGTGCTCGGTCTCATCGCAGTCGTCGAGGCCCTTCTAACTTTGCTGCGCGGCAATGACTACATGTTTACAAAGTAAGCTCTTGTAGTTTCACAACACTCAACTGATCCACACGTGTTAGATCGGCTAGTGCTCCCACGAGTCGCGTTCGTTGGCAACGTACTCATCGGGATCAACGCCTTGCCACAATTCCTTGCCGAGACCTTTGAGGTCGGTGATGGCACAGGAAGTTGTTGCACCGGCCCGGTGGGCCTGGGCTAGCAGCCGGTCGGCCAACTTCAACAACTCGTCCCGAGGCAGTCCGCTTGCCTGTTTCAGCAGTTCATCTGGGTCCATTGGCATGTGTCGCCCTCAACATTCGGATCAAGAGTCACCAGCTAGGATACCTCTAATCGGAGTTTGGCTACTAGATCGATGTTTAAAAATCGAACCGCGTTCCATGGCAACGTATTCATCAAAATCAACACCGGGGTCACTCGTCGACGAAGTCCATCGCGATCCAGACTCGGTCCTTGATGCGCCAGGTCGTGCCCGTATTGGTGTCGATACGGAAGCCGAACCAACTCGTCTGTTCGGGTTGACCGGAACTGGTGAGGACAACCTGGTAGTTGCCCGCCGGAACCGCCGAGGTTTCCTTGATCTTGTTCCATTGATTCTGCAGCAGGAACCAGGAGGCGCCGGACTTCCTGTTGTAAAGGATCGTAATGTGGTCGCCGTCGTCGTAGGGTGCCGAGGCAATCACGAAGTCGCCGCTTGCCTGTGGAGCAGGCGAATCGGCGGCGAAAACCGAGGCGTGACAAAGGGCGGCGGCAACAAATAGCAACGCGATGGTTCGTCGATTCATGGGGCACCTGGCAACAATGGAAGGAACG
The DNA here is from genome assembly GCA_041744995.1 of Pirellulales bacterium. Lineage (GTDB taxonomy): Bacteria > Planctomycetota > Planctomycetia > Pirellulales > UBA7805 > JBBDLY01. The sequence goes on from JBGTJT010000161.1 coordinate 5,060, forward strand.
GGCGACATGCTCACGCTCACAACACGTACTGTAGTTCGGCGAAGTGCCGGAAGCAATTCCGGGGGCCAAATGGAGCGGCTGCTTTATTGACCAGAAAACAGCCCGTTGCTATACTTCCGGCCACGCCTCGCAACCCTCGAACCTCTACTGGCAACTGCTGTTATCGTGTACGGTATCGGGGCAACATGTTGGACGAAGTCAGCAAAATAGCATGTCCACTATTGTCGTTCGTTCCCAAGCCCGACTCGCCGTGCTGCTGGCCTCCACCGCCGGGTTCGTCGACGCCTATGGCCTGATTACCTACAACACCTTCATTTCGCTGATGGGCGGCAATACCACCCGCACCGGCAGCGAGGCGACTGCCGGGAACTGGCTGACCGCGGGGCATGCGGCGGTGGCGATTGTCAGCTTTGTCGGCGGCATTGTACTGGGGACGCTGCTCACCTATTCCAAAACCCAGCGGTCACGGCGCTTCGCCTATCTGCTGGCCGCAATCCTGCTGGGCTTGAACTTCGCCGGCACGGAGTTCTCGTTGCTCAATAGCTGGGCCGGCATCCTCACGCTTAGCGTCGCGATGGGCGTCGTCAACACCACGCTCTGCCACGTGGGGCCGGAGAAGGTGAGCCTGACGTTCGTCACGGGCATGCTCAATCACATCGGCACGCATCTGGCCTTGGCGATCAAGGGGGACCGCCCGACGGACGCGCTCGATGGGCGCGATTCCCATCTCCGCCGAGCCGTGCTGTTGGGGACGATCTGGATTTCGTTCGTCGCCGGCGCGGCACTTTCCGGCTGGGCGACGCCGCAGTTTGGCGCCCACACGCTGCTGCCGCCGCTGGCGGTCATGCTGCTACTGGCGGCGTTCGTCAAAGTCCCGGACTGAATAGGTAGAAGATTGGTATCACTTCAGCCATCTGAAGTACTCGGACGGCAGAAGAATCTGGCAAAAAGATTGTGGGGCAAAAAAATAAAGAATACTGGCTGCCAAACGCATCATTTGATGTCAGCCATTCCCGGAAGGCATCGTATCAGCAAGATCGGGATTGCCTTGCAATGCGCGATCTAACCGGCCAGCATATTTTTGCCCTCAAATCTTTTTGCCAGTCATTGGAGCAGTTAACCAAGTTCGTCCAGTCACCGGCAATCGCATGACTACACTCGGCTGAAGTGTTACGAAGATTGATCACCTCTGTTCACCCTAGCTCCTTTCGTAATCGTTCCACGACCGACTTGAAGGCGTTCATTTGCGGGCCGCCGGCGCGGACTAGCTCTTCATGCGTCTCCAGCAGGTGGCGGCCGAACTCGTCGCGTTCCAGATCGGTGGTCGGCAGGGTGACCATGTCGCTGGTCGACTGCGGCGGTTCGTCGCGCAGATGGAGCACCTGATCCAAGTTGCAACTGCCGAACAGTTGCCGGCGCTTGGCGTCGTCGACGACGATCTCGAATTGGCCGCTATTGCTTTCGGCCCGTTTATGCAGCACCACCAGGCAGCCGAGACTGGTGCTGTCGAGATAGTCGCACTCGGAGAGATCGACCACCACGGTGGCGCCATCTTCGAGCGCCCCGCAGGCAAAGTCGCGCAACGAGGGGCTTTGCTGCATGGTCCCGCGGCCGGCCAGTCGCACCAGATAGCCCGTGTCGGTCCGCCCCACGGTGAGTTTGCATTCGCAGTCCATGGTCCACCTCCGGTGTTCGCGGGTGAGGAGTCTTCAGAAAATGATACCATGCGGTGGCAGGAAATGGGAAGATTCTTCTCGACATTGGTAGATGTTTGCTTTGGAATCGCGTTTAAAATGTCGGTATAATCCAGAAGGGCGCGAGTCCTCTAACCTATTGCAGCATGGCTCCGAGGTGCCGTTGAAATGAATGTCAATCTTCCACCCTATCAGCACGATTTCATCGAAAGCCTGGTGGATTCGGGCCAATATGCGTCGACCGACGAGGCAATCAGCGCGTCGGTTCAATTGCTAATCTCACGCGAAAATCTAAAGAGAGAAGTTCAGATCGGCATTGATGAGGCGGATCGTGGGGAAGTAATCGATCACGATACCGTTTGGGCCAATCTCCGTGCCAAAGCGGAACGGATGGTGCGAGAGCAGTCGGAAAAATGACCGAGCTCATTTACTCGTCGACTGCCAACATTGATCTGGACACTATCTTCACCTACATTGCGGGCCATGACCTTCCGGCTGCACTCAACTGGATGGAGAAAGTCCACGCCCGCTGTAACGCGATCGCGTTTGACCCGCTGATTGGCGATTTGCAACCGCGCCTCGGCCCTGGAGTCCGTGGGACGGCCGTTGGTCGCTACGTGATCTTCCACCGCAAGACCCAAAATCGGGTTGAGATACTACGGATTATCGCTGGCGATCAGGACATTCAACATCTGTGATTGCTTATTGCATATTGGTGTAATTCAAACTTGCTGAAAATTGCGACGTCTTTTGGCAGCTCGCCCTCATCCGGCCTTCGGCCACCTTCTCCCAGCGGGAGAAGGATTGACGCACCACTCCTCAGAGCCTGTGAATTTTTTGGTTCGACAATAATCAGGTAGATCAGTACAACAGTGGCATGTCGGATTCGTATCAATTCAACTCGTGTTCTTCAGGACGGCAGGGAGTGTTTTTCTCGCTGCCGGCGAGGGAAGCCATG
>JBGTJT010000162.1:0-8681 GCA_041744995.1 Pirellulales bacterium
GTCACGCCCGCCTCGGCGCAACTTTGCATCAGCGACGGGCTGCAGCCGATGCGGCCGAAGCAGACAATGCCGTCCAGGTTGTGCAGCGGCAACCGCAGCCGGGTTTGCTTTTCGATACGAACCGCCACAGCCTGCCCTTGCTTCGCCAGGTAGGCGCCGTCGGTGGTGACGAACAGGGTGTTCAAGTGCTGCTTCATGGGACAGGCTCCAGCTTAGTCGTGGCCGACGTTGCTAGCGTCGGCAGCGTGTTCATATGCTCCTTCATGGGATAGATTCCAATGCCTCAAACTCGTCGGACGTCGGCGCCTCGGCGGCCAAATGCCGAGCAAAGTCCCGCTCGACGAACGGGGCCGCGCCGCGGGAACGCATTGCGTCGGGCAGGCAGACGGTGATCAGCGAACAGCTATCGCACTTCGGTTCCCGCTTCGCCCAAGGGGTTTCGCCGGTTTCGATGATCTCGCGGAATCGCTCTGCCGCCCGGACGGTTTTGGCCCGCAATTCGGGCGTAAAGTCGACGCCGGTGCGGCGCTGCCGTTTGCCGTAGAAGAGGGCTCCTTCGGCAATGGACACGCCGAACATCTCCTCCAGGCAGATCGCCTGGGCGCAGAGCTGTACGCGGTCGCTGTCGTCCTTCTTGGGCCGGCCCCGTTTGTATTCGATCGGCGTGACGCGGCGGACCTGATCGGCCGCTGGCGGCCAGTGGATGCTGGCGGTACCGGAAACCAGTTGCAGCTCGACGACGTCGGCCTGCCCGGCAAGCCCGAATTCGAAGGACCGCAACCGTAACGACCGGGCGGTCCAGGTGTCGCCATTGCGGGCGAGCGTGCCGTCATGCGCCTTGCGATGCAACTGCCGCCCCTCGACCGTCAACCGATTTTCCACCCACAACCGCTCGACATGTATCAAAGCGGTCTGCCGCTCGCAGAACAGGAGGTGCTGCAGGGCGGAGATGGGGAGGAGGTCGGTTTCGGAGTAAGAGCTTGACATGACCGCGACTATTATATACCATTCCTATCAGTTGAACAATTAAATAACTAATCAATTCAACCTACTCGGCCACCGAAGTCGTTGTTAATCAGGAGAAATAAGCAATGATTATGCGAGGCAACCTGGGAAACTCTGGCTCCGAATTGACGCTATCGAGCATTTCAAGCGGCACAAAGGGCGAAGCAATCGTGGAGGAAGCGCTCGATCCTTGGATCTCGGAAAGCAGCTTAATCTTGAAGCAAGAAGCGAATACGCGGATAGTCCGCTCGCTCGCGGGCTCTCCAGTCGATGGCAAAAATATTACTGTCTTGCGAATTGACCGCCGTCACTAATTTCTAGTTGTCTTCGCGCCCTGCGCGGGCGTGCCGTTTAGTTGTGGGCCTTTTCGGGCCATGTGCTGTCACGCCCTTCGCGGGCGTGTGGATTGAAACCTATCAGTTGAACAATTAGGACATAGCGCGGAATGGGCGATGGCGGCAAACCGCCATCGCCCAACTTTTTCTACACCCAACGTTCGACAGAAACGCCTTCGGGTAAGCTATCTTCGTCGACAGTAAGTTCATAATCGGCGAAGCTCCGTGGCGCGCGGCCATCGACTTCTACCTCGTCGGTTCGCTTGCACTTCACTAATTCAAACAGTTGGTCAGCCCTGGCGTTGCCGAGCTTGTTCTCATGCTTGAACGCGATGCACGCCCGCGGTGCCATGTTACCACGCGCCGCGGAGCGGTCGTACTCGAACATCTGGTTCAAGGCTTGCTTGAGTAGTTCGAGGTCGGATTCGCTGAAGCTCGTCTGAGCGGCCAGCATTGGGTTGATATAGCCGTTGGCGCGATAGAGGCCATACGGCACAGCGAACTTGCGGCCGATGGTCCGTTCCTTCTCCAGATCGCGCTCGTTGGTTACCGCACAGCGAGTGACCGCAAAATCTTGCGAGACAATGGGATCAATCGACCTCGCCATGCCAAACTGAAGCGGCCCTCGAACCTGCCCGCAATTGACTTCAGTGCTCATCACCGCTCCGAACGTGCGAATGTCGAAAAAGTTCTGACACATCCAGGCCGTGAGTTCCCGCGCCTTTTCCTGATCCTTGGGCATCTTCTGCTTTTCGGACTTGAGCTTCAGCGCTTGGTAAGCTTTTTCATGCTGAAGATTCAACACCGCCTTTTCTTTCACGTAAATCTCATACGGCGGTTGTTCTTCGTGCGCGACTGCGACAAAGTTGCGAATCTTTCGCTTCAGGCAAACGTCAGTTACCAGGCCCTGGCCGGTCTCGGGGTCCATGCGAGGCAAGTTGCCCGCGTCGGGGTCGCCGTTGGGGTTGCCGTCGGCGACATCGAAAAAGTACACAAAATCGTAACGATGTTGAACTGGTTGGTCGCTGCTCATGCTTCGATCTCCTCTGCCTCGGGGGCGGTTTCGCGTTTCTTGAAAAAGTCTTGCCGTTGATGGTAATAGCCAATGTGGAACAGCCCTTGGTCCTCAAGGCTGAGATGGCTAGGGAAGCGTTCGGCGATGTGCGAGCAAATCTCCTGCACCAACCGCTCACGGTTCACCCGCTGGCCCTTGTTTTCCAACTTGTTCAGGTGGTATTGGTGCATGCGGATGATCTTAGGGAAGACAGAAGCCGGCATCGCCGAGGCGCTGCCGTAATATCCGTCGCGAATCGTCTTGTTGGTTTGTCCGGCGTCCTCCTGCGTTTTTTCCAAGGCGGCGAACAGCCTGCCCAGGTGATAAGCGGCGTCTTTATGATCGACATTGAGTGACACGGGAATCTCCTTTGGTTCTTTCGGTGTTAGATGACGTTGACTACGAAGCAGGCACGCCTTGAGAATCGCAGCACGGCGGTGGTTGATCTGTCGGTCGATGCGAATGCGGCGAATGACCGACGTATACAGCGTTTGTGGATAGCGGCCACCGCCAAGAACAGCGGCGGCAACCTGACCGGCGAGTTGCGGGGCGATCTCTTTCGGCTCGCGGGCGGTTTCCAGCAGGAGACGGCGAATCATTAGGGGTGGATCACCCTCGCGAGCGCCGACCATTTCCAGGTCGTCGGCATGTTGTCTCAGCCGACCTGCGAACTCCCCGACCGTTCCTTCCAACCAAAACCGAATACTCAACCGCGAGGCATTGGGCGACAACCCCAGGACGTAGAACTTAGTCTCGGGATCGGCCAGCCCGCCATGCGGGGCGCCGCGACGCAAGGCACTGAAGAAGCCCTTTACCTCGGCGAGAACGGTTTCATCCTCCGAACCTTGCTCCGCCACGACATTGCCAAAAAGATCCTCAAACGGCGAAGGCTGCTCAGACCAGAAAACGACCGTGGCGTCGCCAATACGGACGCGGCGCCGTTCATCTCGCAGCAACTGATTGAGCGCGGTGGTGTAGCGGAACGCGTCTTGCTCGCCGACCGGAGCGTTGTAGCTCTGCTCTTTTCCATAGCTTTCATAGGCCGCGGCATTGAAGGACACGATTGCCGCCCCCATCGTGTTGGCGCCCACGACACCTTGAAGCAGCGGGTGAAGCCTGGCCAGCGGCTCATCGTTGCCGGAAAGCAAGCTGGTACCGATTACCGAATCGGAGTCGTCGCTCAGGAACTTCAGCCAAGCCCCTTGGACTGCTTTTGACTCATGCGCCCACTTTGGGGTGCCGTCACGATAGACACGGAATACCAAATTGAGACCACATGCCTGATCCCAGTTGTCGAGTTTCTCCGCATCGGCGGGATTCCAGTTCTTGAGAAACGTGCAGACGGCCTGGTAGTCGTCGTCGTCAACTTTATCCGCGAGCGAGAAATGAAGGTCGCGGAACGCGGCGAACATCTTTTCCGCGCGTTCTGGTTTCCCCTTGTTATCCCGGCCAAGGACATAGCCGGTATTGTCCCACATAAAGAACGGAAAAATTTTGGTACCAGAACGACCGCCACGGTCGGGTAGTCGCATGGAACGTGGAACCTGGCGGGACTTTCCCGTCTTCTCGTTGATGACTCGGTTGACTTGGATATCCTCCAATCGGTTCTCTCTAAGCGTGCCATCGGGATTTATCACGATAGCGAAGTGAATGCCTGCCCGCGCAAATCCGAACGGCGCGATCTTATCGGCCGCTTCCTGGCGGCGGTAGTAATCGACCAAGGCAGAAAGGATCATGAGCGCACCTCCTCCATGGTCGGCACGTCGATCACCCCGTCGCGGATGACGGCGTGAAAGAATCGCGGCGTCATCTGGTTCTCGAAGTCGATGTCTAGCAACATTGGGCCCAGATTGCGGTTGTACTCATCTTCCGGCAATGGCGGGTTTGGCTTTGGGATCTCGACTTCTACAAGCTCAAAGTTCGCGGGAAATTCACGGCAGCCGAGATACGGGCGGTGAAAACACTGGCCCTTCCGGGCGCGGCGGTTAAACTGGTCGAGGTGCTTGGCGTCGTTGACCTCGCCGTCGCGAATTTCAAAGTGGGCCTCGACGACGTACTCGACGTCGCGCAAGATGGTCGCCGCCCGCTGCTGGCGGTCTTGCTCGATGTAAATACCCAAAGCGCCGCGGCCCTTCTTCATGGCAGATGAAACGGTCGAGCTGGGGATTTTGCTGGCCACTTCGTTCCGCCGCAGCGTCGTGAAGCGGATCGGCTTCAAGACGTGGATGCGGTCAACCACCCAGCGGATCTCGGGCTTCCAGTAGATCGCCTCCAGCACGCCGCGGGCGGCGCTGGGCGTGATGACCTCGTATGAGAGCCGTTCGACCTTGTTTTCGGGCCTGGTAAACAGGGCGAAGTCGCCCGAGATTTTGAGTTTGATTCCGTAAGACATTGCTACCCCTCAGTTCAAATAATCGTGCTAGCCGCATCGAGACCGTACACGTCGAAGCGGAGACCCTGATCCTTGTCGTAGGCTTCCATATTGCCCAGCACCCAGCGATCGTGATTCTCCAGCAGCACGCCGCCTTCCTGAAGTTTTTGCAGGTCGCGAGGCGTTACGCTGACGACGTAACGTTGCAGCTTACGGTCGAAGCCGCGCGGCGGCGGTTCTTCCATCGCCATTAGTTCGTCGCGAAGCCGCCGCGAGTTGTCGTCGTATGGAATGATGATGGGAATCTGAAAGTCGTCGATGAGCCGATACTTTTGCGCCGCTTCACGAAATTGAAAGTGATCTGGCAAGCTGAAACACTGGCCGACCTTTTCCGCGTCCCAATTCTCACCTCCCTCTCCCCCTTGTGTCCAGTAGTGTTCGCCAAAATAGTGGGTAACCGCCGCGGGCGACAGTAGGTCTGCGTAGTCCAGGATAATTTTGCGGGCGGACTGCGCGGCCTGGTTGATGAACGGTGGAGGTTGGATATCAGTCTCGAAGACGTAAACCTGCCCTCGCTGGGAGCGGCCCTCGCGATTGCAGCGCCCCGCGGCTTGCGCGATTGAATCCAGACCGGCCATCGCCCGGTAGACGACCGGCAAATCGATGTCGACGCCGGCCTCGATCAACTGGGTGCTAATGATGCGACACGGCTGGCCCGATTTGATCACCTCCTTGATTTCCGCGAGCTTCTCAGTTCGATGCATTGGGCACATATAGGTGCTGAGATGAAACACCCGTTCGCCTTCGGCGGCCCGCGACTTGAGCTCGTGATATAACTTCGCGGCATGCCGCCTGGTGTTGACGATGCAGAGAACTTGAGGGTGGCTATTGAGACGCTCGACGAGTGTTTCGTCGTCGAGTTTGCCCAGGTGTTCGATCTCGACTCGCTTCAAGTCGTCAAAGAGCTGTTGGGGTTCGCGGATGATGGGGCGGACTTTGGTTAGTCCAATGGGAAACGCGTCGTTGCGTTCGATTGCTGGCTGCGTCGCCGTACATAACACGATCGTACAGCCGTAGTTGGTTACCAGTTCTTGGAGCATCATCAGCGTCGGCTTGAGCAGCTTGACCGGCAGCGTTTGGACTTCATCCAGAATGATCACGCTGCGGGCGATGCGATGCAGCTTGCGGCAGCGCGAGGTCCGGCTGGCGAACAGCGATTCGAAGAGTTGCACATTCGTCGTGACAATCAGCGGCGCGTCCCAGTTCTCTGCCGCCAATCGGGAAACGGTTGTCGCATGGTACGATTTGTCGTCTTGCTTGTCATAGCTTTCCGGATCGAGATTGCTGTGATGCTCCAGGATATATTCCGAGAGATTGCCCAGGGCCTGACGGAACACCTGCGCTGTTTGTTCGATGATGCTGGTAAACGGAATCGCATAGATCACCCGTCGTAGATCGTGCTGGCCCGCATGATGCAAGGCGAATGCCAGCGAGCTAAGCGTTTTGCCGCCGCCGGTCGGCACCTGGAGTGAAAAGAACCCCGGCGACAGTTGCGCTGCTTGCCGACATTGCTCAAGCACTTCCGCCCGCTTTTCATTGACACTTGATGGCGTAGATTTCCTGCTCAGTTCACCCAAGTAGCAGTCCAGTGCGCTCCCAAAATCCGACATCGGCGGCGGGGCCGTTGGCCGCAACACGGTCTGGTCGGGACTCATATAATGCTCGGTCGCCAGGAAGTCGGCATCGACCAGGCAGGAGAACAGCATCCGCACGAAGAGCGAGAACTGAAACGCGTAGACGTCTGACCGTTCGCTGTCGAACTTCAGTGGTGGAGGTGTTGGCGCAGGTCGCGCGGTGACTTGGGCCGGCGCGTGGTCGACAGGTTCAACCGGCGCAGCTAGCCGTTCTTTCAGTCCCGCTCGGCCACCTACGTGATCCGGCAACCCCGCATGATGGCCTGCGATGCAGTAAGAAAGGATCTTGCCACCCCGGGGAATCGCCTTTTCCGCATGAATCGCCCCGGCCGACGAATGATTTACTCGGCCCTTAATCTCGCCTTGATGCGAATCACCCTGCGACGCCCTCAGGTATTGCTGAAACGCCTCGGAATACTTCCCCAAATCATGCCACCAACCGGCCAGCCGGCCCCATTCTTCCGCGCCGAATGCTTGGGCGAAGCCGGCGGCGCCGGGAAATCCATGAGTATCCCCTTCAGCAACCAGCCGGAGGTGTTCCTCCAGCGGCTCCCAAGCACGTGATTCGTGCGTGTGGGCGTAATAGACCCGCTGCATGACCGTTTCCCTCGGCGATAAGTTGCGTTCGCATCCTGCGAGAATGTCCGTGATTGTAAGATGTACGCGCGACGCGGGAAAACGTTTCAAAAGAATCCGAAAACTTTTTCGATGCTCTATGGTTAAAACTAAATCCCGCTGGACCGCCCCGTCGCCAAGGCAGCCCAGCAAATTCGGCCGGAACAGAGTGCGCGAATTAACGTCGAAGCCTACGGCATCCAGATCTGGGCCCTTAACGGCTACTAAATGTACGCTCGGGCCGCTTACGAAAAGATACTGGCAGTAAATTCCCTGGAACACTACTTCGCATTTTGGCTTTCGGGCGTGACCGTCCGAACGCGTTGATTTAACCCCGGCCAAACCAAATTCCGGTGGCACGTCCGCTGCCTGTCAAATTGAAGCTTGACGGTGCCCTCAGCCTTCGCAGTTGCTTGCGAGTAAACGCATCGGCAATGCCCGGTCGGTCCGTGCCTAGCGCCCGCCCCCTCATCCGGGCAAGTATGTTTCACAAACGAGTAGCGGAGATCACGCAAGAACTGTGTGGGCGCAATATCACCAATAGGCAAGCTCGACGGCATGCCGCTTTGCGAAACCGCTAGCTGGGACGGCTGACTCCGCCATCGGATCATTATTCTGACGCTCGACTGAGCGTCAAGATATCGAGTGTCTTGAGTTCGGGATAGGCGCTGTAGAAAGGCGGAACGCATTTCAGGTCGTGTGACTGAATATAACTCAAGAACTCTTCACGGTTATCGGCGACGGGAAGAGGAGGGGCGTCTTCGATATGGGCGAGAATCTTGTCGAAGACCTCGCCGATCCTATCGACGAAGGCATTAATATACTCCGCAAACTCGCCGTCGTAAGTTGTGATAACGAGTAGTTTCTCGGTACCCTGGAATACGAACCTGGCGAAGTGAACCGTACCAATTTCGGTCAACGCCACAGAAATAGGATTTTGTTCCTGGGGACGGCCTTGCAAGTCGGTCAACATAGCACTTAACTTATCGAAGTCCGGTAAAGACTTGATATTCATTTCCAGCGTGAGGGGATTGGCAACCATGTTCGGCATCATGTTCTCCTTGTCAATCAACGTGAGGATTCGACGGGCGTTAGGTACTCTCGGTTAATGTAGTCTGCGGACTCGGCAGCTTCATTGGCGGTACGCATCGTCACCGTTGGGCGTACTTTGCCATCGCGTTGGAACCAGCCAAAACTCCGAACGTTCCAGTGGCTTTGGGGAAGGACATGGGGATCAACACCGGAAACGCCGTCAGGGGGTGTAAAGCGAAAGGCATGGTCGTCCAATTCTATATTGAGTTTGGTTCGACGGGTGCTTTCGCTGTGGCAACTGGCGCAACCTGGCGCCGGAGGCGCATACATTGAAGATCAAGTTGCAGAGCCAATCGGGTCTGGGAAAGCGGATCGAGTGGTCGAAGCGGATCGACACCAGCGGCGAGCACCTGTGGACGCCGAGCGAGATCAATGACCCGGGCATTGAGCACGTGTACACGGTGACAGGCGTGATCCCCAACAACGACCATTACGCCAAGTTCGAGGGGGTGGTGCTGGACGGCGGTGGCGGCGGCGGGGGCGGTTCTCCGCCGAAGTTCGAGGTGGCGGTCAAT
>JBGTJT010000163.1:0-3201 GCA_041744995.1 Pirellulales bacterium
CGGCCCCGGCGCCGGCGGCCGAGTGACCGCCGAGATTTCCCAGTTGGGCAAGTTCTACCAGGTGCGGGTGTTCGATTTCAGCGTCGAGGCCGGCAAGCGCTATCGCTACCGCGTGCAGCTTGCGATTCGCAATCCGAATAGCGAGAAGTACGGCTCGCAGGCGGTTCCGCCGGCGTTTTTGGCCAACACGCAAACGCAAAAGACCCCCTGGAAGGCGACCGACTGGAGCGAGCCGACGAACTTGGCCGTAGTTCCGCTCGGACGCGAGGCGTTCGCCAGCACCGTCAACCTGCCGGAAGAGGACGACGCCTTCAACGAACCGTACGCGACGGTACTGACTCGGGTGATCAATTTCGGCAAGGGGTCTCTTACGACCGCCTTGTTCGACGTCTATCGCGGCGGCATGGTCAACGGCATTACCGAAGGATTCGAGATCGATCCGATCCAGAAGCTGGTGAAACGCCAGTCCGACTCGTTGATCGAGACCGACCTGCTGCTGCTCGACATGCGGGGCGGTCCCGCCTCGCTCAACGAGGATCCGCAGTCGGCGTTGAAGGAAGGCCGCCCGGCGGAGATGCTGTTCCTCGACGCCAAGGGCAACCTGCACGTCCGCAGCCAACTCGACGACGCCGAAGAAATGATCAAATACAAAATGATTGCCGGCGAGGACGTCTCGGTGGGCGGATTTAACGAGCTGCCGCCCGGCGGAGTCGGTCCTCCCATTCCAGGCGTGGGGCCTGCGCCCGGCGATCCGGGCGGATTCGAGTTCTTCGAGCAGGAAGGCCGTCGCCGCTAATTTGCAAGCCGCGCGGGCTTCATGTGATACCGGTTGGTCACGGTTGTGAGCGACTCGGCTACTGGTCGTTGGTGAGCCGGCTTGGTGTGGAGAATATTCTCCGAGCGGGACAAGTAGCATCGGCCCCAGGCCTTGTCGTGCCCCGCATTGGAGACCCCTGCCAGCTTGTCTGGCAGGTGAATAAGTTTGGGCAGCTAGCGGCCAAAGTGAATTGGAATTCAGACCCCTGCCGCCTTGCGCGGCAGGTGAATCAGTTTTCGTAGCGGTCAAACTGACGCTCCTGCCGGACAAGCCGGCCAGGGGGCGAGTCGTTACCGCCGGCCTGCTAGCCAACAAACTCGCGCTCCAGCCGCACAAGGCGGCTGGGGACGTGAGGCGTCGGGCCGACCATGACGAAATCCAAACGCATATGAAACCAGGGCCATGGTTCAAATCGCAATTATGCTTTTCGGCTGCTACTTCATTTGGGAAGGCGCCAAGGGCTTCCGCGAGTGTGGCATCCAGTTCGGAATCGCCCGCAACTCGCAACAGCCGCTTCCCCAGGCAAAAGGGCAGCTTGTCGGCGGGATTGCGATTGCCTTCGGTGCAGCGATGGACCTTGCGTAGAATTGCGACGTGACGGCGGCTCATAGATGCGGATAGGTTGTTCGACAACCGGCTTATTGAGGTTCTCCTTCAATAGGCACGGGATATTGAAGAAGTTTCGAGATAACAACAAGTCGGCATGAGAAGATGAAATACGAAAACAGGAATCCACACGGCCAACTCAGGCTCGACCGACTTGAGCAGTTTGAGCGGACCATCGGAGCACGCCTTCCTGAAGATTACCGGTCGTACTTAATCGATCAGAACGGAGGAACTCCCGAAGCGTTTCTGATTTGTTGGCCAGGTTCTGACGAACCGGCTGAAGTGTTCAACGACGCCTTCGGGCTTCACGACGGACCCGACTACTCTCGATTGGACAAAGCGGCACAGGGCATGCGAGAGTTTCTGCCAGATGATCTGATCCCGATCGGATCTGATCCGGGGGGAAACGTGTTCTGCCTTTCGGTCAAAGGTGACCGACATGGACAAGTCTTCTTCTGGAACCACGAGAGATCCGAAGGCGATCTCAGTGTTGAGTATCTGGCGTCATCGTTCACGGATTTCGTAGAGAACATGAAAGAGGATGGCTAACCAAGAGCTGAAGAGTATCACGGGCATTGACGTTGGCATGATAGATGGTCGAACACTAATTGGACAGCGCCACTTTGGAGAGTGATCTGCCCGAAGAGTTCGCCAACGACTCCGCGCGCCGAAAAAAACGTACGTGCCCGAGGAGATTGTGTTTCGCACCAAGCCGCAGATCGCCGTGGAACTGATCGATCGCGCACTGGCCAACGGGGTCCGCGTTTCGGCTTGGACCTGCGACGAATTGTACGGCCGCGACACGAAGTTTCTCAACGCCCTGGAAGTTTTGATTCTTCATGGGGCCGGACATGATTGGCTGGTGGGCGATGCCCACCCTACAGCGGACACGCGGCTAGTTCCGCTCAGTTGCAAAGGGGTTCCGACGATTTCATAATGGATAGCCTGCCACCCGTTCGCACTGTCAACTAGCTTCGCTCGCACCGAAAAGGGCAGGGGCAGGCAGGGTTCAACTGTGCTACCCCGCCGACCGCCCGATTACGCCTGACGCTCTGCTAAGAAAAGATGACGCTGCATTGGCACAACAATGATCTGCTCACGCACATTGGTGCCGACTACCTGCGTTGTGACATATTCGACTTCGGCGAGCGAGAGATTCACCCCGAGGAGGTCCATTCTGTTCAGTACACAGCTCGAAAGGTCCGTTTCGGCCGCCTACCTATTGCAGCAACCGTCGTCCTTGCAGTGATTGTTGGAGCATTCATTTCTGGTCTTCAGAAGGATCGTATAGACCTGAAGGGTGCCGCGAGCTTTGCTTGGATTGGTGGACTCTTCGGATTTTATGTACTACAACGCGTTTGGCACTGCGCGAGAAACCAGAGACGAGCAATAACTCTGACTCTGACCGATGGCGTGACGGGCACGTTCATCGAACTTGAGGATGATCGCACATTCCAAGAGGCTCGACGCGTCATCGACGAATACGCGCAAAACTAACAGATGCAATCGAGCCGTCGATTCGATTGCTGCTAATATGGAAGATCGATCGCGGCGGCCGATTGATCCGAAACATTCTGTCGCTCAATTAAATCATGACCGCAGTCTACATTGAAACAACGATTCCAAGCTTCTTCCACACTGCTCGGAAGGACACGCGATCATTGGCACGCCAGCGATGGACGCGGGAATGGTGGGAAGTAATGGCCCCAGCCTTCGAGCTGCACTCCAGTGACGCAATGATCGCTGAACTTCAACGCGGTACGCTCGAACCCTTAAAA
>JBGTJT010000164.1:0-3780 GCA_041744995.1 Pirellulales bacterium
AGGAGACGTTCGCCGTCGAGGGCGACCCGCAATGCGGGCGGGCCGATTGGCTGGCCACCGGGGTCGCGCTGCATGCCGACGGCGGCAGATTCCGGTTGCGGCGTGGCGATACCCTTGTCGGCGAGTTCCAATCGCCGCTGCGTGGGCGGCACAACGTGGAGAACGCCGTCGCCGCGATCATTGCCGCGCTGGCGAGCGACTTGACCTGCCGGGAGGTTGCCCGGTATTTGCCGACGTTTCCCGGACTGAGGCGGCGATTGGAGCCGATTCGCCGCGACGACGGGATTGTACATTTCGACGATTACGGGCACCATCCGACCGCGATTGCGGCGACAATTGCGGCCTTGCGCCAATGCTACCGGGATCGGCGGATCGTCGCGTTGTTCCAGCCGCATCAGGCGACCCGTTTGGATCGGCTCTTCGATGATTTCGTCCAGGCGCTCTCCGCGGCGGATGCGGTCGCTATTTTGGAGGTCTATCGGGCGCGCGAACCAGCGGGCCTGCATCCGGAGATATCGGGCCGGCTAGCCGAGGCGTTGCAATAACAATGCGTTCTCGTCCTGCCGGGCCGATCGTGGCGGGAGGCGTGGCCGAACTGCTTGACGGCTTGCCGGGAAGGGGACGTGCTGGTTACCATGAGTGCCGGACACCTGGAGAAGGATCGTTATGAGCGTAATTGACGGATTGGAACAGATCGCCCGGCGAGACGAACCGCTCGCGCCGTACACCTGGTTTCGCATTGGCGGCGCGGCGGACTATTTCGCCGAACCGACCAACCTGGACGAGCTATCGACGTTGGTCGCGCGCTGCCGCGAACAGGACGTTCCGGTGCGGATACTCGGCGGCGGATCGAACATTCTGGTCCGCGACGAGGGGGTCGCCGGCTTGGTTGTGCGGCTCCAAGGCGAGGCGTTCCAGAAGATTTCCATTCAAGCCGACCGCGCCGTCGCCGCCGGCGGCGCCAAGCTGGGGCATGTCATTTCCTCGGCCGTCCGCGAAGGATTGGGCGGACTGGAAACATTGGTCGGCATCCCTGGCACGATCGGCGGAGCGCTGCACGGCAATGCCGGCGGACGTGGCGGCGACGTCGGACAATGGGTCGCCAGCGCCCAAGTCATGACGCTCAATGGCGATATCATCGATCGCACGGGCGAGGATCTGGTGTTTTCCTATCGCGAGAGCAGCCTCGATGAACTGGTGATTCTTGAGGCGGAATTCAAGCTCGAAGCGGCCGATCCGGAAGAACTCACCAAGCGGATGCAAAAGCAGTGGATTGTGAAAAAAGCGAGCCAACCGCTGGCCCATCAAAGCGCCGGCTGCATCTTCAAGAATCCCCGCGGAATGAGCGCCGGCATGTTGATCGAACAGGCCGGCCTCAAGGGACTTACCGTCGGCAAGTGCCAGGTAAGCGAGCGGCACGCCAACTTCATCCTGGCCGAGGAAGGCGCCACCAGCGCCGACTGCATCCGCCTGATCGAACAAATCCGCGGCACCGTCGAGCAACGACTGGGAGTCGAACTGGTGAACGAAATCCAGATCTGGTGAGGGAGGGGGGAGCGGGAGGCTTGAGGCTTGAAGCTGGAGGCTGGAGGGTTCTCTACAATTCAGCCATCTGAAGCAAAACCCTTCTCCCTTTGGGAGAAGGTGGCTGCGCAGCAGACGGATGAGGGCGCGCCGCTAATCCGCGCTGTCCCAAGAATACTTGCGGCACAGACCACCCTAGCACCGCGCCCTCATCCGGCCTTCGGCCACCTTCTCCCGGAGGGAGAAGGGTTGGTTACGCCCGTATCATGGGTTCCCGCTATACGTGTTGCAGACGGCCGCTGAAGTGTTACCGGGTTGACAGGCTTTTCTTCAAGGTTTTGCTGTCGGTGGCCGATTATAGGATTAGGCGTTGTTCTCTGCCGAATCCTTGTTTAGGCGGCTAAGATTTTGATCCCGTTGCTCACTTTGCTGCGTTTTCTGCGGCCCACCGGTCGCGGCGAAGCCTGGGGTTTCGTGGTGCTGGTGCTCGGCGCCGCCTGCGCCGGCGGCGGGTACCTGCTCTGGCGCCATGTGGGCGAAGCCGCGCTGGCGGTCGACGACTATTGGCTGCAAACCAGTGAAATTGTCGTCCAACCCGAGCCGCAGTGGCTGGCGGTCGACGATCTTCGCGCCCAAGTCATTCGCGACGCCAGCCTGGAACAACGGCAGAACCTGCTCGACCAAAAGCTCGTCGAGCGGATCGGCTTGGCGTTCGCCGCCCACCCTTGGGTGGAAAAAGTAGTACGGGTGGAAAAATTTCATCCGGCGCGGATCGAGGTGCATCTTAAGTATCGTACCCCGGTCGCCGGAGTGGTGGTCGGCACACAGTTGCTTCCCATCGACGGCCACGGCGTGGTGCTCCCCAGCGAGAACTTCCCGCCGGCGGAACTGGCAAAATTTCCCCGTATCACGGGCGTGCTGACGCGGCCGGCGCAAATCGCCGGCGTCGCCTGGAGTGACAATGCCGTGCAGGGAGCGGCGATTATCGCCGATGCCTTTGGCGACGACTGGCAACCGCTCGGACTGGCCGAGATTTACTGCATCTCGCGGGAAACCACGCGAGGCATGCAGCATAATTTTGTGCTGGTGACCCGCGGCGGGGCCAAGATTCCTTGGGGCGCTCAGCCGCCCCGCGACGAGCCGAATAGCGGGCTGTCGGCCGAAGAGAAGGTCGCCCGATTGAAAGCCTACGCCCAAGAGCATGGTTCGCTCGACGGAGTCGCCCAGGCGGGAGGCGACACACGGACTGGCCGAGCGGGCGACCTCTTGCTGCGGTAGTGCGTAATCGATCCGCTCTAGGAGGTCGCTTGCCGCTTGTCGTCGGCCGTTTCCAAGGCTGTTGCCGTGTTCTGCCGGCCCTGCTGCCTGGGAAGCTCGCTACGCGCGACGGCGTATCCGTCGGGTGCTTCCACGCCCAGCCGCACGCCGCCGGGACCGATACGGACCACGGTGATGCAGACATGCTCGCCAATCTGGATGCGCTCGCCAAGCTTCCGGGATAGAATGAGCATTTGCACCTCCTTGCGCTGGGCGGCGAGCCAAGGAGGTATGCCGCCATGGCGAGCGCGTCCGCTTCCGCTGTTGGTTTCAGCGCCGCCGCTTTAGCACCACGAGGGTGGCCCCACAGGCATGCCGGCATCGCCTTACGCTGATTGTAGTGCTGGCAGTCTAGGTTTTCAATCGCCGTTCCTGTACCTCCTGTTCCTGTACCTTCCCCAAATCGTCTACCAGTCCGATTCCACGCTCACCACGCGATCTTGCTGAATCAAAAACAGCCGATCGGTGTCGATTCCCTTGCCCCGGCTGGTCGAATAGTGGTATTGGACGCGCATCCGCACACCCGTGCCGTCAGCGGTCGGTTGCGGGGGATGCCACTGAATGATGCGATGGTATGGGGTGTTTTCTTCCAGCCAGGTGAGCACGGCAGCCTGTTCCGGCGGCCGAGGCGGTGCGACCATCCGTGCGGCATAGGCCAGCATGGCGACGGCAAACACCAGAAATGCAATCTGTCCGATCAGCACGGCACGCTGGAGCGTGGCTGACTGCTGCTTGCGGTGCTTGCGCGAAATCGCCGACAGAAAGTAATTTCTCAGCGAATCTAGGTAGACGCTGGGGAGCTCCTCCTGCTTGCCGTAATACCCGGCGCCGGAACGCGGCGACGGTTCTCCCGGCTTCGACGGTGCGCCGCCCCGAGTGCTGGTCACCGCGGCGCGAGCCAAGAACTCCGCCACCGCGCCGACGGTCGTCGCGCCCTCT
>JBGTJT010000165.1:0-3201 GCA_041744995.1 Pirellulales bacterium
GCTCGGGAGCGGTTTCGACGAGGCCCGTCGACCGCTGTTGGCGGCCTTGTGCAAACAGCCGCTGAATATCGCCGAAGTGGAAGCGTCGCTGGGGAATTTCGCCGCCGGCGAGGGAAAGTCGAAGCAGGCCGGCCGCGCCCAGTCGCAACAAGCGCTGCAGCTTTGCGCCGACTTCTATCGGCAGTGGATGCGGCAACTTGCCGGCGGCGTCGCCTTGGAAGACGCCGAACTGGCCGACTTCGCCGCCCGGGCTGCGAACGAGTGCCGGCTCGACATGGACCAGGTAATGCAGTGTCTGGAGCGAGTATTGGAAGCGATGCGGCAGATCGATCGCAACGCCTACGCCAAGCTGTGGCCGCTGTCGCTGGCCGCCGACTTGGCGGCCGTTTACGCAGGCGACCGGATCGTGATTGCCGACGTGGCATAACCATCGCAAAGGCCCAGCTCAAGAACAATTTTCGTTCTTTGTGGGTTCTGATTTGAACAGGAGGAAACGAAGGGAACAGAGAAGTATGACTCCGTTGCCTCTCGTCTCCTTTGTTGTCTTGGAAATCAGCTAGTTGACTCTCAGAAGACGCCTGTCGCATCGTCGGGCTTCAACTCTGATTGCTGACTATTGCGTTCCATTTGAAAGCATGTCCGAATGTGTTGGTCTTAGTGATTGAACCTTCATCGATCAATAAGTTGGATCGGTGCGTGACGTGATTTGCTCAATGAGGATTCGCAATCCATTGCAAACTGTTTGAAAATTGTCGAGGAGCAAACAAAGTAGACTAGAGGCAACAGAGGCGATTCACCCCTCCGTTCTCTTCGTTACCTCCTGTTCAAACCCCGAAGTTAATTCTGAGCCGTCGCTAGCCGCGTTCGCCCCAGAGCGTCACCAGCAGCTTTCGCGCTGAGGCCCGGTTGCGATGCTCGCACAGGTAGATGCCCTGCCAGACGCCCAAGGCGAGCCGTCCGTCGGCGATCGGAATCAGCACCGAACTCCCCAGTAGCGAGGCCTTCACGTGGGCCGGCATGTCGTCCGGTCCTTCGATAGTGTGAACGTAGGGGAGTGTCTCCGGAGCGACATGGTTGACCGCCATCTCCAAATCGCGGGGCACGTCGGGGTCGGCGTTCTCGTTGATCGACAGCGAGGCCGACGTATGCCGGATGAACACCTGCATTAAGCCGACGCGGTAGTCGGCAAGATCCTCCGCCGCTGCCACAATGCGGTCGGTAATCAAGTGAAACCCGCGACTGGCTGGGGGAAGTTCGAGTTGATATTGGGAGAAACGGGTAGCCACGATGCACGGTTCCCAAAAAAAATCGATTCACCAATCTCTGCCACGGCGCTTTGCGAACAGCACTTCGGCGACAATCCATTGTGACAGATTAGGTTGACTCTGACGAATCAAATTGCAGTCGAAAGTGCGTAAGTTGTTTATTCTCGTGCCAGCTGGTCCGACCACTTGTTGGCGGCAGGAACGGTTCGGGCGCAGCGGCCTTGTCCGGTCGGACCATTGCATCGGCAACCTGAATGTACAATTGAAGTTAAATGCTTGACTTCGCGGCGGAGGCGGCGATAATACATTGCTTACCGTTGGTAGCGCGAGCCTGGGGAACGAAGTAATTCGAGCATTCGTCGTCGTCCGACAGCATGTTGGACGACGAAGTCTGTTTGCTCCGCTTAGTGTTGGTTGTACGCAATGACTGCCGTCTCCGCACACCGCCATCAGTTGAAGCGACGGGTCCAGAAGATAGTGAGAAAGTAAAGAGGATACAACCATGCGAAACGTATTTGAAGCCATCTCGAAGTTTGGTCACGACGAAGATTTTTCTCCGTTGGAGACGGAGGCGTTCGAGTCGACGGCCGCGCCGGCCGGTTCGCGCGAGAAGCTGGAGATTTTGGCCGAACGGGTCAAAAAGGGACAGCCCCTGTGGCACCAGGAAGATCGCCCTGACTACAGCGGATTGACCGGCATCGTTCGCCCGCGCGAATAATCGCCGCACGTGAAGGATCGCAAAGGACTTGTCCGCGCCGTTTTGCTGCGCGGACGTAAAAAGTAAAAGGGGGTTCGGCCGCATGCTTGGCCGAACCCCCTTTTTGTTTGCGGTTATGCAATTTCTTAGGCGGCTTTGATCGTAACTTCGACCGGGCCGGTCACAACGGCGGGTGGATTCACGTCTAGTTCCTCGCGTAGAACCAAAATGTCGGCCGGCGCTTCGATGCCCAACCGCACCTTGTCGCCGCTGACGCGAACCACCGTCAAGATGATGGACTCTCCCAGGCGAATTCGTTCACTCTCTTTTCTCGACAAGACCAGCATTCCACAGCCTCCGTGCGCAGGGATGAATGATTTGTAATGTAGGGGATGATAACGTGCGGTCGGTTCTTTTCGCGGCGAGTCGGCGGTTTGGCCGTTGTTCGCCCGGCGAGAACATAAGGTGCGTGGCAACCGCGACGGAATCGGATCGGCCGCTTAGGCGGCTCGAGCCAAGGCGGGCCGGTGTCGTAACTTGATTCTCAGGTAACGTTCCCCGGTGGAACTGTAGAACAAAATGGTGTTGGTTTCGGTCTCCCAGATCGCGGAAAACTTCACCAGACGCGGGCCATGGACGCAAAAGAAGATCCCGCACGGCTGACCCCGCCGCAGCAAAATCCGTTCGGTCATCTGAAAGGCGTTGATCTCCAGTTCTTCGTGAGAGCAAATGGTTTGATTGATGTACTCGCGTAATTCGCAGAGAGATTGAATCCGTTCGGAAACATCCGTCATTGGGAATCGCTACTCCTGGTTGTCACACAAGACGCCCGCACATTCGGCGAAATTAGGAAAATTCGGGGCAATCTGCGTGTTGCGGGAATTGGGATGAATGTCAACAAAAGATGCTATCGGCAATTTGGGTGATATGGGTTCGGTTTGATTCACCCGAAATTCACAAACAGTTCCTCGCAGCCCGAATACGGCTGTTACGAAGGCGGCGCAAAGCTTGCCGGTGACGGCAGGGGTCAGGGGTCAGGGGTCAGGTTTGAGGAAACCTGAAACCTGAAACCTCAACCCTCAAGCCTCAAGCCTCACACCTCAGAGCCTGTGAATTTTTTGGTTCGACAATAATCAGGTAGATCAGTACAACAGTGGCATGTCGGATTCGTATCAATTCAACTCGTGTTCTTCAGGACGGCAGGGAGTGTTTTTCTCGCTGCCGGCGAGGGAAGCCATG
>JBGTJT010000166.1:0-5178 GCA_041744995.1 Pirellulales bacterium
GACGGCGCAATCGCGGTGCGCCGCGACGGCCGCTGTCGGGCCGACCTTCGTCCGGTGAAGGCGATTCGGCGGAAGAAACCGGTCCCCGTTCGCAGGAGCTGCGCATCGCCTGCATCGACATTGGCGGCGGCACCACCGACCTGATGATCGCCAAGTACACTTATCAGCCGGGCATCGACGACTCGATCCAAGGCCAGGTGCTGCATCAAGACGGCATCTCGATCGCCGGCGACCAATTGGTCAAGCGAATGCTGGAGCGGATTATCGTTCCCAAGTTTGCTGAAGCGATCGGCCTGGAGGAAGAAGATCAGCAGTTGCTGTTCGGTCCCGAGGTGCCCCGCAACCGCGGCTTTGGCTCGCACCGCATCAACTGGATCAACCGCCTGTTCGTGCCGTTGGCCGAGCAGTATTTGCAGTTCGCCGTCGACGAACTGGCCGACGAAGAGATCTCACATCTCGATCCGGAACTGGTTGACGCCGCCGTGATCGAGTCGCTCGAACAGGTCTGCAACAAGCTCCGCGGACCGGGCTACTACAACATCCAGCAAGACCTGGGGCTGACGTACAACAAGCAGGAGTTCGAGGACATCGTCCACGAGGTGTTCGACGATCTGCTGTTCGACTTCTGCTCCCGCTGCGTCGATCACCGCGCCGACGTGATCCTGTTGGCCGGGCAGCCCTCCAAGCTCGGCTACATCCAGGAACTGATCCGCATGTACGTGCCGCTGCCCGCCTCGCGGATTATCCCCATGTTCAATCACTATGCGGGCAACTGGTATCCGTATCAGGACGCCAAGGGGCACGCGCCGGGCCTGATCGTCGATCCCAAGAGCGCGGTAGTGGTCGGCGCAGCGATCGAGTTCCTCGCCCGCAACGGCATGTTGCCGCAGTTCAAGTTCAAGATGAGCGGCAAGCAGCAGGAAAACACCTACCACTGGGGAGTGATGACCGAAAGCACCAGCACGATTCGCGACGAACGGGTGCTGTTCTACCCGGCTGATGAAGACACCCGGGATGAATGGACCGAGTTCAACACGATCGCGCAGCGAGTAGTGATCGGCCGCAAGATGACCGGAGACGAAGACGCCCAAGCATCGCCAATTTATGTGATCAAAGTGGATACCGGCAACCGCATCGGCCAGACCGAGATCACCGTCCGGGTTCGCCGCAACCAGGCGGACGACCAGAACGAAGAGCACCTGGAGTTCGACTCGGTCGACGGCACCGTGGCGGGCGAACCGGCGGTGCTCGGCGAGAACGTGATCGTCAAATGGCGGACCCTGGCCGACGAACGCTACTACCTCGACACCGGCGGCCTGGACAACATCGAGATGGAAGGCCGCTAACTTGTAGCATGGCCCCCTGGGCCGTCACGAAGAAGCTACAAAGTCGTTCTCGACGGGCCGGGCGCCCATCCAGACGGCCCAGGGGGCCATGCTACTTTTGTGCGTGCGCATAAGTCCTTTACTGCCGGCAGTTTGAGCCAGTTCGTCGTCGCGAGCACAATAAAATTTCTGGTTTTTCCTGTAGACACTCATCCCGCTTGTGGAACCTAGTAATCAGGAAATAGTCTACTCTCACCCTGCGCCGGCATGCCGATCAGCGAAGACACCATCGTACACGTCTTGATGTCCCAGCGGGCGCGCCTGCTGGCCTACATCTGGGCGATTGTCCGCGACGGCGAGCTAGTCGAGGACGTCTTTCAGGAGGTCTCGCTGCTGGCCGTTCGCGAGCGCGAGAAGCTGCGGGACGAAGCGGCCTTGGAAGTTTGGCTCCGCCGCACGGCGCGGTTCAAGGCGTTGTCGGCGCTCCGCGACCGTGGTCGCCGGGCTGCGGTGCTCAGCAACGACGTGCTCGACCAGCTCGACACCCAATGGGAATCGCAGCAGCAAGAAACGTCGCTGGAAGAATTCCAATCGGCCTTGCGACACTGCCTCAAGGAGCTGACCCCCAGCGCTCAACAGATTGTCGCCTTGCGGTATATGGAAGGTCTCAAGGGGACCGAAGTGGCCGAGCGACTCGGCAAGCAGAGAAAAACCGTTTATCAGGCGCTGACCCGCATCCACAACACACTCCGGGCGTGCATCGCCAAGCAGTTGCAGCTTGAGGAGGCGGGTAATGACTAACTCGGCCGCCACCGCCGCGCTCGACGACAACCGGTTCGACGAATTGCTGGTCGAATATCTCGAAGATGTGATCTCGGACGCGGACGGCGCCAAGCTGGACGCTGCTCTGCGGGACTCGCACAAGCGGCAGCGCCAGTTCACCCAAGTCTGCCTGATCGGGCAGGCGATCGCCGAATCGCGCGACGAAACTCTGATGGAGTTGCTCGCGGCTGAACTGGTCGAGCCCCAAGCAGAACGACCGCCGGGCGAAACCTGGCGGGCGGCAGCCTGGGAGTGGTTCATCCAGCCGATGACGTTGGGCATGTTGGTCTCGGGGATTGTCATGACGATCATCCTGCTGTCGCTGGCGTTATTGACCGTGCCGGAATGGCGGCCGGGCACACCGGTCGTGCACCAGCCGTCGACGGAGTTTGTCGCCCGCATCAGCAGAACTTCCGGGGCGACCTTTCACGAAACGAGCGATGGCAACTTCCAGAACCGCGATCTGTTCGACGACGACAAGATCGTGCTTGACGGCGGGCTGGTGGTGATTGAGTACGGCACCGGTGCCCGGGTGGTGCTGGAAGGGCCGGCGACTTATCACATCAATGGCCCCAACGGGGGCGATTTGAGGCGGGGGAAAGTCGTCGCGCAAGCGGACTCGGCCGCATCGCAAGGCTTCACGGTCGCGGTGCCCGGGGCGAGGATTGTCGATGTGGGCACGCAGTTCGGGGCGGAAGTTTCCGCCAATGGCGGCTCGCAGGTGGCCGTGTTGTCCGGCGAAGTGGAGGTGATTGGTGACCGACCGCAACAGCGGATCCGGATTGTGGCCGGCGAAGGGGCCTCTGTCGAGGCGAGCACTGGCAAGATTGTGCGGCAAGATACAGCCGACTCGCAGTTCGCTTCCGCGCTGGTTGCTCGTCTGAATCGCTTGGAGTATCCGCCGATCGCAGTGGGCGCCACCGCGGAGCGATTTGAGCAGCGCCCCGCGATGACCAACACGATTTCCGGATTCAAAGTGACTGCTGGTCCGAATCGCAAACTGGTCCTGGCCGCCAGTTGGGAAAGTGCGGATACCAGCATCAGCGCTGTTTGGAGAGGAACCGAAGCGTTTACTACGGCGGTGAACTCCGCCGATGGCAGAAACTCGGCGATTCTGTATCTGGACGATCCGACGCCCGGCAAGGGCGACATTGTGGTGACGTTCGGTACGGCGTTGCGGTCGCGCGTGGGAGCGATTAGCCTCGTGAACGCCGCCGCTGGCGTGGACGTCACGTCGACCGCTGGCGGTGTGGCCGGAAGCCTGGCCACGACCAAACCCGGTTCGCTGGTAGTGGGCGTCTATACGACGAATGACCCCAACGGCCATATTTCCGGGCCGTTTTCGCAGACGCTCTACAGCGGCGACGCTGGGTCGTGCCGCGGCGACGCCGGCTTTCAGTTGGAGGCGAATGCCGGGATGAAGGGATATTCGTGGAAAGTGTCCAATGCCGCTGAGGACAATCATGTTATCGCTGCGTTTGTCAGAGCGGCGGATTCGCTGGACCGGAAGCAGCAGGCAGATAAAATGAATGAATAACGCAACCATCGAATCTGGCAGAGACACCGTTGCCTTGTTCGAGTTCTAGTAGTAATTATCACTCTTCACTTTGGGGGAGCCTTCTCATGACCACACAATTTCGATCCTTAGCAATATTGACTAGCGTTGCCTTGGCGATCCCAATGCTTTGCCTCACGCCTACGCTCGCGCACGCGGCGACGGTCGACGTGCTCTACACCGGCTCGCTGATCGACGCCACCGGCGACGCTAGTGGACGCACCGAAACGTTGTCGTTCGATGCCGGCGCGATCGCAGACAAACTCGTTGTGAACGTAGCCGGCGAGGGCGGCAATGTCGCCACCGTGACCTACAACGGCACGCCGCTGACCTTCGTCGCCGGCACCGGCGGCGGCAGGAACAAGGGCTTCTATTACCTCGACAACCCGTACACCGGCGGAGCGGCCAACCTTTCGGTCACGTTAACGGTGACTCAGAGCAACGGCCTGGCCTTCGGCGTGGTCTCCCTCGCGGGCACCACTGCGGGCGTTTCGGCCAGCGCGCCGATCAACCCCTCGACCTCCGTTTCCATCACCCCCGTGATCGGCGAAAGCTTTGTCTTCGCCGGCCATGGCTCGAACGGATCCAGTGGCGGGGCCTCGACCAACGCACCGCTGACACGGGTCTATGGCGGCGCCAATATCGGCAGCGCCCAGGGAACCGTCGGCTACGAGAACGGCGTCTCCGCGGGTGTTCACAACTACTCGTTCACCAGTGCCAATGACTCTCCCGAGTCCAGCGCCGTCGCCTTCGCACCGTTCGACGATGGTCGCATCGAGATCACCGACCTGTTTGCCACCGGCGTCAACGCGAACCGCGTCGCGCTGGCCAACGGCACCATCGGCGACCCGCATTACACGCTCACCAGCGTCCCGAGCGGCGCGAACGGCAATGTCCGCGTGGGCCGCGGGTCGGGCGTGCCCGGCGCCTGGATCGGTGACATGACCACTTCCGCTTGGATTGGGTCAAACGACTCGACTAACTTCAACTCTCCGCCCGGCGACTACACCGCGCAAACCACCTTTACCATCGGTTCCGAAGCCGACCTGTCCAGTGTTGAGATCTACGGCAGTTGGGCCACGGACAACGGTGGCTTGGACATTCTGCTCAACGGTTCCTCGCTGGTAACCGCCGGACACATTACGGGTGGCGAAATCTCCAGCGCGTTCGGATCGTTCACCGACTTCAGCTTCGGCCCCGGCGTCTCCTTCTTCCAGCACGGCACGAACACGCTCAGCTTTGTGTGGAATAACGCCGGGACAGGCAGCAATCCTGGCGGCCTGCGTGTGGGTTACCTTGTTGGCTCTTACCTCGAACCACAACTCGTCCCTGAACCCAGGGCCAGCGCACACTAAGTGGGTTTTCCAGTAAGGATTTGCATCAAGAAGTCAACGCTCCAACCGGCCATGCGGCGTTTCATGATGTTGCTTTCCTTGCCTGGATGTTGCTTGATCAGACTCAACGTAAAGCGGCGTA
>JBGTJT010000167.1:0-2705 GCA_041744995.1 Pirellulales bacterium
ATGCAGCAGGTCGAGCAGGCCGCCCGCAGTTCGGCGTCGGTGTTGCTCAGCGGACCGGCGGGGGTCGGCAAACGCACCTTGGCCGCCGCCATCCACCAGCAATCGTCGCTGGCCGACAAGCCGCTCGTTCGCTGGCGAGCAGGCGAAGGGCTGCCGGCCGACCAAACCAAGGAGTTGCTCGACCGCTGGGATATCGCTGGCACCTTGCTGATCGAAGATGTGGAGGAACTGCGCGACGGCGAACAGCGGGCGCTGCTGGGGCAACTTCGCCGCCTGGAAGAGGAAGACCGCGCTGGCGGCCGAGTAATGGCGACCACCTGCGCCAATCTGGAGCGAGTGGTCCGCGAAGGGTCGTTCCGCAACGAACTATATCATCGCTTGAGCGTGCTCTCGATCCGCGTTCCCGCCCTCCGCGAGCGACGCGAGGACGTTCCCGCCCTGGCCGCCCGCATGCTCGAAGAGGCATGCCATCGTCATGGCAAGCCGTTGCCGCAGATCGATCCCCGACTGGCCGAAACACTGCGTGAATTCGACTGGCCCGGCAATATCCGTCAGTTGGCCAACACCATCGAACACTTGATTTCCATGGACCAGTCGGGCGCCCTCTCGCGAGACGACCTGCCCGAGTCGATTCGCCAATCGCAGGAGAAGCTGCCGGGATTCATCATGCCGCCAGGCGCAAAACTGCACGACGTAGAAGAGGCCGCCATCAAGCAGACGCTCGATCGTTGCAACGGCAACCGCACGCACGCCGCGAAAAGCCTCGGCGTGTCGGTCCGCACCCTGCAGCGCCGCCTGAAATCGTGGGGCATCAATTAAAACGAGGGTCACGGCGCAGTCGAATCGAGCACCGGGATTGGAAACGCCTTGCTCGGCACATGCTGGGCATGCATGATCGCTTCCAGTTCCGCCACGATTTGCGGCTGCTCGGCTGCCACATTTTGTTTTTCGCCAGGGTCGTCCGCCAGATTGTAAAGTTCCGTCTGGATGGCGTCGGGATGTTTCGTTCTCAGCAGACCTTGTCGAACAGCCTTCCAGTCGCCGCGCCGGACTGCCTGCTGACCGCCGTATCCGGGAAACTCCCAATACAGAAATTCCGCCTTGGCCTGATTCGACGGTTTGCCGAATAGAGTCGGGGCGAAGCTCGTTCCGTCGGATTTCTCGGGCTGCCGAGCATCGGCAAGTTCGGCCAACGTCGGCATGACATCCCATAACGCGGCCACATGATCGCTGCTCGTGCTGGCGCCGATCTTGCCGGTCCAGCAAGCGACCAGCGGCACTCGAATGCCCCCTTCATAAAGACTTCCTTTAAGTCCGCGAAACGTACCGGCCGACTGAAAGAAGTCGGAATCGGAGCCGCCCAAACGGTTAAACGTTGGACCATTGTCGGAGGTGAAGACGATCAACGTCTTTTCGGCCAAGCCGAGTTGCTCGACAAGTTCGACGATCCTGCCGATGTCGCGATCCAGGTGCGTGATCATTGCCGCATATCCGGCCCGTGGGTAGGGATGCTTGAGATAGCCGCGGTGCTCGTATTCCTCCTCGGGTATCGTATCCTTGTATTCGGCCAGTGACTTCTGCGGCGCTTGGATCGACAAATGCGGAATAGCGAACGGCAGGTACAGGAAGAACGGCTGATCTTTGTGTTCACCAATGAACTCCATCGCCACTTCAGTGAACTTGTCCTGCGAATAGGTCTCGCCATTAAGCGTCCGGTCGTTGCCCGGTAAGATTTCCTTTTGACCGTTTCGCCACAGGAACTTGGGATAGTGATTGTGGGCATGAACCTGGCAGTTGAATCCATAGAATAAGTCGAACCCTTGCTTGTTCGGATCGCCGCTGGTTCCGAAGTGCCCCAGTCCCCACTTGCCGATGGCCGCGGTGGCGTAACCTTGCTCTTTAAGCATCTCGGCGATGGTGACTTCTTCGTCCGGAATCGGCCACTGCCCGGGAAACTCCCAGCCCTGTTCCTTGCGGAGTGCCTCCATGCCGGGCGGGTTCTGGTTATCCCGCACAAAGGCGTGCCCCGGATGCTTGCCCGTTAGCAAGTTGCACCGCGAAGGCGCACAGACGGCGTTGCCGCTATAGAACTGTGTGAACCGCATGCCACGTTCAGCGAGCGAGTCGATGTGGGGCGTCTTGATCCACTTCTGCCCGTAACAGCCTAACTCGGCGTAGCCCAGGTCGTCGGCAAGTATGAAAATGACATTCGGCTTCTCGGTCTCGGCATGAACGGCAATGGATTCCAGGCCGATTAAGGCGGCAACGACAATCGAGAGCAACCGTTTGGGCATCGGTATTTCCTTAAATTCGTGGCGCAGCAGTCCTGCGACGCTCTCAGTCTATCATGCCGAATGCGCCGGTTGTAGCGGTTCATCGCGACCTTACCGCAGCGAATGCATTCTATACTTGTGCAGGCCGTTGCAGCACGCGCCCCATGACTTTCAGGCCCTCTCGAAGCGGAGATCCAGCGATGCTGTCATTTAAGAAGGATAAGACCAAGCAGATCGAGTGCCAGCGACTGATGGCCAAGATCATCAACGTCAACAATCCCCAGTTGGCGGCAGGGCCAGCGCACACTAAGTGGGTTTTCCAGTAAGGATTTGCATCAAGAAGTCAACGCTCCAACCGGCCATGCGGCGTTTCATGATGTTGCTTTCCTTGCCTGGATGTTGCTTGATCAGACTCAACGTAAAGCGGCGTAG
>JBGTJT010000168.1:0-14021 GCA_041744995.1 Pirellulales bacterium
AGTTCGCGGTCGCTGGACTCGCCGCCGAGAACCCGCTGGGCCTCGTCCTGCTGCATGTGGCGAATGCCTTGGTACTCATGCTCGATCGACTGCTGCCGCGTCTGATATTTGCTGGAAATGGCGAACAGGCCAAACATGGCGAACGCGGCAAACAGCAGCAGCCATAGCCAAGGCGAGTCGCCAATGCCGCCGGCTTCCGTCGCCGGCCGGGGTCCCGGCCGCACAGGCACGCTCGTGCCGCGGTCGATCGGCTTAGCCTGGTCCGTGCTGGTTCGATCGCTGCTGGATGGTTCGGTCCTGGCCATGGCCGTGCGGTCTTGCAGGTTTCGCAAATGAGGCATTGACGATTATTATAGACGCCGCCGGGCAGGTTGTCGCCGACTACCAGCGACATCCCAATGTCCCGCCGCGGATTCTGACAATCGTTGCCGGCGCCTCCACCAGAGCAGGCCGAGGCAGGCCGGGATCAGAAGGAATGCCGTGCCTGGTTCCGAAATACTCACGGCCGGCAGTAGGAAGATCGCAGCGGTCCGTCCGTTGAGCGTGATCGAGTCGCCGACCGACGCGAAGCTCAGTTCGCCGGGGGTCAGCCATTGGCCGTTGAGGCCGATCGCGCCGCCGCCGCTGGGCGTCATCAACAGCCAGGTCGGATCGACGTCGACCGTGACCTGCGAACTAGAGCCGTTGACGTAGACGAATCCGTTCTCGAATGTTCGGATGTAGACTCCGTCGCCATCGGGATCCAGCGCGGTAATGTTCGCAATACCGACGCCATCGATCGGGGCGCCGAGGTCCAGATCGTATTCCGGCCACCAGTGAAGATTGCCCGCCAGCCCCGGTGCGGCCATGTTGATGTAGCTCAGGTCTCCTTTGACCAGCAGGTAAGTCGCCAGGATAACCACCCGATTGACGACGTCCGCCTCGCTCGCACCGCGCTGGGCGATGAAGATTTTATCGTTGTTCACCAATTCCAGCGTGCGGTTCATCTGCAGCCGCCAATCGGCGTCGGAGAAATTGCGAATGGCGAATCCCTCCACCATCGCGCCGTGTACGTCTTCGTAGTAGCCGCTGGTAGTGTCGAGCGTGGTGACCAGATTGCCGATGTTCGGTATCAGGTACTGCCCCCGACTGTGGAACTCGGGATAAATATGGTCGTAAAAGCGCTCCATTTCGTCGATGAAGCTCGCGTGCGGCGGCCCGCCGACGGCGGAGTCGTATTGATCGGCGGGCACGGCGTAGGGCAAGTGCAGGCTGTCGGCGAACCAGCCGTCGGCATGGCTGGCCTCGATATCGCTGCTGACGGTGTTGACGTAGTAACTTCGAAAGTCGGCGTTGTCGAGGTTCATGATGTACTCCTTGACGCTGCCGGCGTACAAGTTGTAGACCTTGTTGCCTTGCTGGTCCTGCACGAACCAGTCGTCGTCGACCGGCGTGCCGGCCGGTAACTCGATTGGCTCACCTCCGGGAATGAACACCGCGTCGTTGGTCCATGCGTTGTTATGGATAAACACCGGTTCGCTGATGCGATAGCCAAGCCGATACTGCAAGTGCAGGAAGTCGGGATTGAATTGTCGAATCCAATCGATCTGATGCGAGAGCATCTTTTGCGTGCCGACGTAATGCGTGGCGGCGAATTCAGCCTGGGCGTCGGTATAGAAGGGAAATTGGTCGGCGAAGACCGCAATCCGGTTGTGCGTATCGGGAAACTGCCGAGCGCCGGCAATGTTTTGCCCCAACGCACCGGAACTAGAGAGTCCGGCGAAGATCAGCCATGCAGCAGCTAGAACGACCGCCGCCAGCGACCGTTGCAATGAATCATGCGTCATTATGCGTCGTATCCTGTACACCGTATTTTCCGAGGCGCGGAAGGCAATTCTTTGATGCCCCGTTTCAGTTGGCCGTGTTGCCGCTGCAATACAACACGATCTGGCGCATCACGCGCTGGGAGAAGCGTCGGGTTCAATCCATTGCCGGTACCATGGGGCCACCGGCTGATTATGTTCGGTCACGGACCGTCCCTCGCGGAACCTCCGCAACAATGGAACCTAAACCAGCGGCGCGCAGGCGGCAAGGATTTGGCGCGCCCTTGCGCAGTTTGCCATCGGAACTGCCCGCCCGTGTGCTACTTCTTGGGGAAGTACTGACCGCCATAGACGGCCGAACCGGCGAGTTCTTCCTCGATGCGGAGCAGTTGGTTGTACTTGGCCATGCGATCGGTGCGGGAGCCGCTGCCGGTCTTGATTTGGCCGGTTGAGAGCGCCACGGCCAAATCGGCGATGGTGGCGTCTTCGGTTTCGCCGCTGCGGTGACTGGCAACGGAGGTATAGTGGGCGCGGTCGGCCATTTGGATCGCTTCGATCGTCTCGGTCAGCGTGCCGATCTGGTTGACCTTGATCAGGATGCTGTTGGCGATACCCTCGTCGATGCCCCGTTTGAGCCGTTCGGTATTGGTTACAAACAGGTCGTCGCCGACCAACTGGCAGCGGTCGCCGAGCGCCTCGGTCAGTTGCTTCCAGCCGGTCCAGTCATCCTCGCTGCAACCGTCCTCAATCGAGCAGATGGGGTACTTGTCGACCCAGGACGCTAGCAACTCGACCATGCCGGCCGAATCGACCTGCTTGCCGTCGAGTGAATAGACGCCCTTGTCGGCGTCGTAGAACTCGGTGGCGGCGGCGTCGAGCGCGATGAACATCTGCTCGCCCGGCTTGTAGCCGGCTTGCACGATCGCCTGCATGATCAGCTCCAGCGCTTCGGCATTGCTCGACAAGTTTGGGGCGAAGCCTCCTTCGTCGCCGACGGTAGTGCTGAGATTGCGATCGGAGAGAACCTTTTTCAAATGGTGGAACGTCTCGACTCCCGCCCGCAGCGCTTCGCGAAAGCTGTCGAAACCGAGCGGCATGACCATGAATTCCTGGATGTCGACCGAGTTGTCCGCGTGTTGGCCGCCGTTGACGATATTCATCATCGGGGCCGGCAGGATGCGTGCCCCGACGCCGCCCATGTAGCGGTACAGCGGCAGTTCGACGTATTGGGCGGCGGCGTGCGCCATCGCCAGCGAGACGCCCAGAATGGCGTTGGCGCCGAGGTTCTTCTTGTTGGCCGAGCCGTCCATCTCGATCATGGCGCGGTCGATTCCGGCCTGGTCGAGCGCGTCCATGCCGATCAATTCCTCGGCGATCTTCGTATTGATATTCTCGACCGCCTTGGTCACGCCCTTGCCGAGATAGTAGCTTTTGTCGCCGTCGCGCAGTTCCCATGCCTCATGCACCCCGGTGCTGGCGCCGCTGGGGACCATGGCGGAGCCGAAGGAGCCGTCGATCAGCCGCACCTCGACTTCGACGGTGGGATTGCCGCGGCTGTCGAGTACTTGGCGACCGTGGATCGATGTGATGGTGCTCATGGCAACAGGTTCCTAATTTTCTTGGATATGGGCGTGTTGGATGCCACATGTCTGGTAAGTGTACAATTTGACGATTCGCGAAACATTGTGCCGAATTCCGCGGCGATTGCCTAGGACCGGCAGATGAATGCGCGAACGCGCCGCCGGCCTGTTTTGTTCTTGTTCGATTTCGGCGTCGGTGTTAGACTCGCGGCCCTTCGAGCATCCGTAAAAGCTCTATGGTGCTAGCGTTCCGGCCGATCCATCCGGCCGTGCCGCGGCACGTTTGGGAGGTTTCCGTTGTTTTCCCGCTGGCCACTGCGCACGAAACTGCTGTTGGGCATGGTCCTGCTGCTGGTGATCGTTTCGGTGCTGTCGACGACCGCCCTGGTCGGCGTCTACTCGTTCCGATCGTTGGTCAAGGGACTCCGCGCCCGGAGCGGCGAACTGCCGCTGGCCACTGCCTTGAGCCGACAAGTCGGCGAGTTGCGGGTGACCTTGAGCGAGTCGAAGGTGGTTCGCGAGTTTCCCGCCGCCGATCTGCAAAAGCCGATGGTCGACGCCCGCATCCTCCGCGAACAGTTTGGATTGTACCTGCAGATATTTCGACAGACGCTCGACAAGTATCAGTGGGAACTGGACAGCAACGAATGGGAAACGTTTCGCATCAACGAGGCGCATCGAGAGCGGGAGACCGTGCGCAAAATACGCAATACGCTGTCGCGCATCGAGACCGCCGACGAAGACGAACTGTGGATGCTCGACGAAGCGAAGGTCGCGCGGCTCGACGACGAAGTCGAGCAACTGGAGTTGCTCACTGCGGAACTGCCCAGCTACCTCCATCAACGGATGCAAGACTTCTCCACCGATACCCGCGGCCACTACCATATGCTGATCTGGCTGAGCATCCTAAGCAGCATTCTGGTCGTCGTGCTGTTGGCCGCCTTCGCGCGGTTGGCCTATGCCTCGGTGTTTCGGCCGCTACGGGTGCTGGTGAAGGGGTCGCGGATTGTCGCAGCAGGCGATTTCCAGCATCGTATCGAACTCGATACATGCGACGAGATGTCGGAATTGGCCAACGCCATGAACGAAATGACCTCTCGGTTTCGAGACATTCGCGACGACTTGGACCACCAGGTGCGCGTCCGCACCAAGCAAGTCGTCCGCAGTGAGCAGCTGGCGTCAGTCGGTTTTCTGGCGGCGGGCGTGGCACATGAAATCAACAATCCGCTGGCGTCGATCGCCATGTGCGGCGAGTCGCTTGCCAGCCGCATCCGTGCCGCTCAATTCGCCGACTCCGCAGATGCGGAAGTGGCCGGCAACTACTTGAAGATGATCCAGGACGAGGCGTTTCGTTGCAAGGAAATTACCGAACGGCTGCTCGACTTTTCACGAATGGGGGACGTGCGGCATCAGCCGACCGATCTCCGGGAACTGGTCGAGGGGGTGATCGACATGGTCGGCCACCTCGGCATGTACCAGGAGAAACAGGTCGTGCTCGCTGACGGAGATCATGTGATGGGCAACGTCAACGCCCAGGAGATCAAGCAGGTCGTCCTGAACTTGATCACCAACGGACTGGACAGCCTCGAGACAGGCGGCGTCGTGCGGGTCGAGGTTGCCGAGCGCGAGGGGCAGGCGGAACTGACGCTCGTCGACAACGGTTGTGGCATGACCGACGAAGTAATGCAGCATCTGTTTGAACCATTTTTCACCCGACGACGAAGCGGACAAGGGACCGGCCTGGGCCTGTCGATTGTCTATCGCATCATCGCGGATCACGACGGCGAAATCGAAGCCGCCAGCGACGGACCAGGCTGTGGATCGCGGTTTCGCGTCCGCCTGCCGCTGGCCGAACGGAATCAGAAGGAGAGTCACCATCGCCACCAAGCCGCCTAAAAAACTGAAGTTGCTGTTTGCCGATGACGAGAAGTCGCTACAGCAATTGATGAGCAACGAACTTCCCCGGATGGGTCACGAGGTCACCGTCTGCCCCGACGGCCTGACCGCCGCCGCCGCTCTGGAACGGAACACGTACGACTGTATTTTGGTCGACCTCGACATGCCGGGGCTGAGCGGCATCGAGGTGATCGGCCGCTGCAAGGAACTGTCGCCAGAGACCGACGCGGTCGTGCTGACCGGCAAAAGTTCGCTGGATACCGCGGTCGCCGCACTGCGGCACGGCGCGTTCGATTACCTGACCAAGCCGTGCAAGCTGGTCGAGATCGAGGCGCTGCTCAATCGGATTGCCGAGAAACGCGAGTTAACGAACAAATATCGCGCCTTGAAGCGGCGGCTGGAATCGGTTGAGGGGGCGCCGCGACTGGTCGGCGACAGCCGCTCCATGCAGCAAGTGCAAAAGCTGATCTCCAAAGTCGCGCCGACCAACTCCACCGTGTTGGTGCTCGGCGAAACCGGCACCGGAAAGGAACTGGTTGCCCGCGGCCTGCACGATCAAAGCCTGCGAGCCGAGATGCCGTATGTGGCGATCAACTGCGGCGCCTTGCCGGAGACTCTGATCGAAAGCGAACTGTTCGGCCATCGCAAGGGAAGCTTCACCGGCGCCGACGAGCATCGGGTGGGGTTGTTCGAGGTCGCCAATGGAGGAACCCTGTTCTTGGACGAGATTGGCGAACTTCCCAAGTCGATGCAGGCCAAGTTGTTGCGGTTTCTGGAAAGCGGCGAAATTCGTCGCGTGGGCGAGAACGAGTCGATCATTGTCGATGTGCGGATCATCTGCGCCACGCACCGGCCGCTGATGGAGATGGTCGAAAACGAAGAGTTCCGCGAAGATCTGATGTACCGCATCAACACCTTCGAGATTTCCTTGCCGCCGCTGCGGTCGCGGCTCGAGGACTTGCCGCCGTTGGCCGAACACCTACTCAAGCGGTTCCGGCCGAGCGTTCCGGCGGAACGGAATCGATTTACCCCGGCCGCGCTGGAGTTGCTCCGCGGGCATAGTTGGCCGGGCAACGTGCGAGAGCTGGCGAATGTGATTGAACACGCCTCGATTCTGTGCGAATCCGATCCGATCACACCGGAGGACTTGCCCAGCAACTTCGACGCGCGGCGCATCCGCGGGCCGCGGCTGGTTGCCGATCTGGGACCATTGTCGCTACGGGAGTTGGAATTGCAGGCCATCCACCAGTCGATGGAGCGGCACGACGGCAACAAGCCACGGGTGGCGGAAGAGCTAGGCGTGAGCCTCAAGACGCTCTACAACAAGCTCAACCAGGCGAGTGCGTTGGAAAAAAGCGCCTAACACGGACAATACCAGCGCGCCCCAATACCAGCACGCAGCGCCAGCAAGTGCATCGGCGGAGGAGTGCGTGTTGCGCCGCCGAAATCGTTTTGGAGAAATACGCGAACGCCTCCGCAGATGCACTCGCTTGCGCGTCGTGCTGGTATTGCACTCGCTCTCCGCGTCGTGCTGGTATTGCCGCGCGGTTAGCTGACCTTGCGCACGACCCCTACCACCACGCCGAGAATCTTGGCGTTCTTGACGTAGATCGGCTTCATGCTCGAGTTGGCCGGTTCCAGGCGGATGCGGTTTGCCTCCGGAAACCAGCGCTTCAGCGTTGCTTCGCCTTCTTCGGTTAAGGCGGCGACAATCTGACCCTTGCGTGCGGTGCGCTGCTTCTTGATGATCACGTAGTCGCCATCGGAAATGTGGTCCTCGATCATCGAGTCGCCGCGGACATGCAGCGCCACCAGGCTCTTGTTGCTGAACATGGCGTCGAAATCGACCCGCTCTTCCTGTTCGATCGCCTCGTGGAGCACGCCGGCGGCGATTTCGCCCAGCAGACGCAGGCCGCGTTCCTCGACCGGTTCCTTGGTGAGCTGGATCGCTCGGGACATGTTCTTTTCCCGCGTAATAAGCCCCTTCTTCTCCAGGGCCTTCAGGTGGCACATCACCCCGTTGGGCGAGCTGATGTCGAAATTGTCGCCAATCTCGCGGACCGTGGGGCCGTAGCCGCGGTTGCGGATTTTGTCGCGGATGAACTCGTAGACCGCCTTTTGTCGTTGGGTAAGCTTGTCGAGCAGTGCCATTGTCTTGTCCTTTCTAACGGGATCAAACCGCGAGTAGCGAACACGATTCGCCCTCCCGAGTGAAATTTTTCGACAAGCCCGGTCCCCGTCGCTTCAAGCAGCGTATTGCCTAAAACCCAAGCAACGTACTGCCTAAAACCATAGTGACCGCCTGCTCCCATTTTCAACAAACAGGAACAGTTGCCTGCCGGCCCGAATTGTCGCAACATCCATGCATCAGAACCGCCGACCGTCTGCCTTGCGGGTTCCACAAGACCACCATCAGTCTGGTCTGACACTATTCAACCGTACAATATACGGGTGTCCACAGTCAAGAGCGCATGTACACTATTTCTTGAAATACCGGATGGACTCCTGGAAGCGCAGCCCGCGGGAAGTGCTCTCTGCTACGCCGTGACCACCATATTGTCGCGATGCACCACTTCCTCATAGGGACAATGCCCTAGGGCCGCCGCGATGGCGGTGCTTTTCAGCCCTTGGATCAGCCGGAGTTCCTCGGCGCGATAATTGGTCAGCCCACGGGCAATTTCCTGGCCACTTTGGTTGCAGATCACCACCACGTCCCCTTTATGGAAGGTGCCCTGCACCTCGACGACGCCGATCGCCAACAGGCTGCGGCCCTTCTGCAAGACGGCCGTTTCCGCTCCTTCATCAAGCAGCAGCTTCCCCCGCGGCTGGACCGCGAAGCCGATCCAGCGTTTCCAGGGGGAGACTGTCGAACCTTGGGCGCAAAACAGCGTGCCGACATCTTCTCCGCGGAGAATCTTACCCAAGCTGCCCGGTTCCTTGCCGGGGGCAATGATGACGTTTTCTCCGGCACTGGTCGCCAAGCGGGCGGCGCGAAGCTTGCTCGCCATGCCCCCCTTGCTCACCCCCGTGGCCCGATCGTGCGCCAGCCCCATGACGGCCTGGTTGAAGTCCGTCACCAGCGGGACTCGAAGGGCGGCCGGATCGGCCGGATCGCGATCAAACAGCCCCGCGACGTCGGAAAGAATCACCAGCAGCGGGGCGCGCAGCAGGTTGGTTACCAGGGCGGCCAAGCGGTCGTTGTCGCCAAAGCTGATTTGCAGTTCGTCCACGGCGACCGTATCGTTCTCGTTGATCACCGGCACGGCGTTGAGCTTGAACAACTGCAAAATCGTGTTGCGGACGTTCAAATAGCGGGTGCGATCGTGCAGATCCTCGGCGGTCAGCAAGATTTGCGCCGCGTGGCGTCCGTAAGGGCGCAGCGCCCGGTCGTAGGCTTCGACCAGATGGGTCTGCCCGATGGCGGCGACTGCCTGAAGCTGGGCCAGATCGCGGGGCCGCTGTTTGAGGCCCAGTTGGCCCATGCCTGCGCCGACTGCCCCCGAACTGACCACGACCACCTGGCGGTTCGCCTCGCGCAGTTCGTGGATTTCCTCCGCCAATTGAGCGATGCGTTGATGATTGAGCAGCCCGCGATCGTCGGTCAACACGCGCGTGCCGAGCTTGACAACCACCGTATGGGCGGCGGTGGCGACTTCCTGACGAAGCAAATCTTGCATCAACGACGGAATATCCTACGCGAAGTGACTAGCTGGAAAGATTAGCTTAAGATACCAAACTTCGCCTCGAAAGACTCCGCCGGCGGGAACTTGTTCGAGAAAATAGGGGTCGATGCGCTGAAAAGCGTCTATCGGCGTCGCAGGCCGCGGCTGAATTTCCCAGTTGCGACCGTGCCGGCGGCGGCGGCGATGCTTGAGAATGGAACTCCCTCACCCTACAATAACAATGCGTCATGTGGGAGACATGGCAAGTTCCGGCGGGCAAGTCTGTTGGTAGTCGGCGCGATAGGTCGTGGGGGCGAGCGACGATCGTGTGCGCATTCAATGTGTCGCAACTTGGCCAATTGGAATCGGAACCTGTCTCCGCGTGCGGATTTCCAACCCCTTACGAACGTCAGGACGGCGGGACTGGGTGCTTGAATGAGCGAGTTGTTTCACGAGTGCGGCGTGGCCGCAATCTATCATCTGCCGAGCCGCGAGATCAGTCCGCTGTGCCCCGATCAAGGGCCGGAGGAGGTTTCGCGCCTGATGCCGCGGATGTTGCTGGACATCCAAAACCGCGGCCAGTTGGCCGCCGGCATAACGCGCTACAATCCCAATCGGCCGCAGTTGATCGACACGCACAAGGAGACGGGAAGCGTCAGCGAGGTGTTTCGACTGTCGCACCGCGGCAAGGCGGAGAACCTGATGCGGAGCTACGCCGGCCGGGCGGCGATCGGGCACGTGCGTTATGCCACCTGCGGCGAAGATGATCGTAGCTACGCGCAGCCGTTCGAGCGGCACCATTTGCAGAAACATAAATGGTTCAGCTTCGCCTTCAACGGCCAATTGGCCAACTACATGCAATTGCGCACGGAACTGCTAGCCGATAACATCAACCATCTGGCCCGGGACACCGACACCGAGATCATCCTGCACTTGATCAGCCACGAGCTGTCTCAGGATTCGCCTCCGTCGCTGATCGACGTGATGCGGAATGTGAGCCGCAAGTTCGACGGCGCCTACAGCCTGGCATTCCTCAACGCGCTGGGCGACATGCTGATCGCACGCGACCCGCTGGGCATCAAGCCGATGTGCTATGCCAAGGAAGGCCCGCTGTTCGCAGCCGCCAGCGAGAGCGTGGCGCTGCTGAATCTCGGTTTTGACTCGAAGAACATCAAGTCGCTGCAGCCGGGGCACGCGATTACCATTGTCGGCGGCGAGTTCCGCATCGAGGAGTTCGCCCCCAGCCCGCGACGGGCGCATTGTTTCTTCGAATGGGTCTACTTCGCCAACGTGGCCAGCACGCTTGACAGTCGGAGCGTCTACCTCTCGCGGAAGGCGCTCGGCGAAGAGCTTGCCCGGTTGGAACTGCAAGACGGTTCCGTGCCGATGGACGAAGATACGATCGTCGTCCCCGTCCCTGACACCAGCAAGGCTGCCGCCGACGCCATGGCTTACCGGCTCAAGTTGCCGAGCATCGAAGGATTGATTCGCAATCGCTACACCGGTCGCACATTTATTGAAGGGACGGGCAGCCGCAAGGCGAAGGCCCAGACCAAGTACACCCCGCTGCCTGAAGTGCTCGAGGGGAAGCGGGTCTTTTTGGTGGAGGATTCGATCGTCCGCTCGACCACCATGCAGGTGCTGCTCGATCGCATTCGCGACATCGGCCGCGCCAAGGAAATACACGTTCGAGTGGCCTGTCCGCCGATCATCGCCCCCTGCTTCTACGGCATCGATATGTCGCGGATCAACGAACTGTTCGCTCCGAAATTCATGCATGGCGGTCCGCTGACCGAGGAGATTCAGCGCGCAATGGCCGCCTCGCTGGGGGCCGACTCGCTGCGCTACCTGCCGATCGCGTCGATCGCCCGCGCGATCAATTTCGATGCCGACCAACTTTGCCAGGCCTGCATCACCGGCGATTACCCGACGCCCAGCGGCCAGGAACTGTATCAGATCGCGCTGCAAACGGCGCAGTCCGGCGACGAGAACGGCCGGCGGACCTATGAGAGTGCGAGTGCGGTTTCTTAGGCGGCGATTGCTTCTCGGTCCAACTCAATACGCTTGACCGCCAGACCGCACTGCTCGATTTGCTGTACGGCCGACCGCATGGCTTCATCGCGGGACTCAGCCTCGCGGTCGAACACCATTTCAATGCCTTCGACATGACCACCTAAATGACCGTCGTCGCACCCGGCCGCCGCCAGCCGATCCGCTAGATCGAGAATTTCCCGTTCGTCATTCACCTGATGGTTTATTACCACCCGGAACCTATACGTCGTCATTTGGCTCCTCATCTTGCACATCCGGTCCCGGGCAAGCGGCGACCTTTTTCAATATTTGTTTCGCATGGTTCTGCGGGCATCGCGGCGTCGAATATACGGCCATCCAACATTGTTGGTGCCCAAACTCGCATCTTATTGTACCCCATGCATGAGCACGCGGTCCACTCTTCTTGACTGTCCACCCAGCAATTGCGGTTGTCTTGAGGGCGGCCCGAATTTCTTTGTTTGGATGCTTTGCCGCGTGATTCTCCGAACAGGAATCGACCCACTTCTAGGTTCCCTTCCGGAACTCCGAACGATAGACCGGCTCGCCATGCAGCCGGGTGCGGCGTTCAAAGTGTGTGCGGTAGTCCATTTCTGTATCGGGCGGTTCCTCGGCAACCGGCAGCGGGCCTCTCAAGCTGGTCGCACTCGCCAGGATGTCCAGGCCCGAGTCGTAGTATTCTTGCACGTCCGTCCAGAAATGCAGCGCGCCGCCCGGCATTAGTGTGCGTTCGATCTGCGCGGCGAACCACTCGTTGAGCACGCGGCGCTTCTTGTGCCGCTTCTTCCACCAGGGGTCGGGGAAATAGATGTGAATCGCCGCCAGCGAGGCATCGGGCACGAGTTCGCGAAAGATGCGGTGCGCGTCGCCCGCGACCATCACCGCGTTAGACAACTGCCGCTGGGCGAGTCGATACGCCGAAAAGCGGGCATATTTCCGGGCAATCTCGATCCCCAGGAAATTGTGCTCCGGAAACTGCAACGCCGCCCGCTGCATGAACAATCCCTTACCACTGCCAACCTCGATCTCCAGCGGTTGCCCGCTGGCGAACAGGGCGTCCGGATCCCACGGCTGAAGTTGCTCGAAGGTGTACAGATACGGCGAGAGATCGATCTCCGGATCGATCGCCGGCAGCGCGCGTCTTCCCATGGCGATTGGCTCGTTCTACTCGATCGTGAAGCGCTCGTGCATTTCGTCTTCCAGCGACTGGCCCGGCTTGGAGCTGCCAAAGCAGAGCAGTGGCATCAGTAACAGCCCCGCGACAAACCCGCCAATATGCGCCCAGAAGGCAACGCCGCCGTCCAGATCGACATTGTTGAGCACATTCAATCCGGAAAGCAGTTGCATCAAGAACCACAGGCCCAGCACCAGCATCGCCGGCAGCTCGATCACGGTGATGATGAACAGAAACACAAAGGTCTTAACCCGTGCGGTGGGAAAGGTGACGGCATACGCCCCCAGCACGGCGGCCACGGCGCCGCTGGCGCCCACGGTGGGCAGAACCGCAGCCGGGGTATTCGCCGCGATCGCCCAGTGACAGGCCGACGCGAGCAGTCCGCCGATCAGGTAGAACAGCAGAAATATGACATGCCCCAGGCGGTCTTCGATGTTGTTGCCAAACACCCACAAGAACAGCATGTTTCCCGCCAGATGCAGCCAGCCCCCATGCAAGAACATGCAGGTGATTAAGGTCGCGAAGAACTGCGGCCGGTTCGGCGGAATGGTGAACTTCTTGACCTGTTGCTGCCGGCCGTTGACGGCGACGGCGGCCAGGGGTACCTCGACTTCTACATTCGGGTCGAACGCCTGCGCCACTCGCTTGGGAACGAACCCCCATGTCGCGTAGAACTCTTGGCGTTGGAGCGTGGGAAGCGTGAGCATGTAGACGAACACGACGACATTCGTTACGGCCAAGCTGATCGTCACCCACGACGTGCGGAGGGTCGGGTTGTCGTCATGAAAAGGAATCAGCATGCGAGACCTTTCCCTTCCGCGCACGGTTTGCCTGAAGCTCTGTTCAATGGATTGGGACTGCGCCGTTCCCCAGCCGCCAAGTACGACCGGCTGCTACCCGGCCTGGAGCACTTCCGGGGGGAGGTCCATACCTTTGATCTCCCCCTCGACGACCATGCGGCCTTCGACGAATCCTTGAAATTCGCAGTGGACCATCACGCCGCGGCGCATTTTAATAGCCCGCACCGCGATCACCAGCCGATCGCCGATCCGTACAGGGTCGCGAAAACGGACGTTCGTCAAGCCGCCCAATCCAATGACGTTGGCATTCCCCAGCAGATTGTGCTTCATGGTGAAGAAGCCCGCGATCTGGGCCGCCGCCTCGCAAATGATCACGCCCGGCATCAACGGGGCGTCCGGCATGTGGCCGCGAATCCAGAACTCCCGATCCGTGACGTCTTTGTAGCCGACGCAGATCAGCTTGTCGACGTCCTCGTAGACAATTGCCGTCAATTGTTCCATCTCGAACCGTTGCGGATTGTATTGACGAATCGCTTCGATATCGGCCACCACGGTCGTGAGGTCGAGGGCGGCGACGTCGACGATCATCTCTCTCTTCACCACGAATGCTCTCTCCCCGACTAGGGTGGGAAAATACCGCTGGGATCAGGACGGGCAAGCAGGGCCGATTCTCTTAGGTTTTGACAATCTGACGTTTCCGCTTGCGCTCCCGGCTATTCGCCGGCCGTTTGCCGTGGTTGGCTTTCTTGACTTCTCGATGTGGTTTCGCCATCGTCTTCTCGCTCCGTATACTTGTATTCGGCTGATCGGGCTAATTGACTAACTTTTAAGTGTACCAATTTGGCTATAGGGGGGAAAGACGGCCACTTGCTCGAATGCGGCTGTATGGCGGTAAAGATTGGTGGGCGTCGCGATCCAGCAGACTGGCCGAAGGACAGGGGCCGCGACCGGATGGCCGGCTAGCTACGGTGGCTTTCTTCGGCCAACTTCGCCAGGATTTCCTCGGCTGCGCCGCCGTCGATCGCCTCTTGGGCCAGCCGGGCGGATTCCCGCGGAGA
>JBGTJT010000169.1:0-11885 GCA_041744995.1 Pirellulales bacterium
GCATGGCTTCCCTCGCCGGCAGCGAGAAAAACACTCCCTGCCGTCCTGAAGAACACGAGTTGAATTGATACGAATCCGACATGCCACTGTTGTACTGATCTACCTGATTATTGTCGAACCAAAAAATTCACAGGCTCTGACTCCTACCTCGGCTTTGGTCCCAAGAAATACAGCATAACTGATAGCACGGCCTCCGTCACCAACCAGACCAGCCGCAGCAGGACCGCCGCTGCCAGCGCCGCGGTCTCCGGGCTGGCGAGATCGCCTTGTTTTTGCAGCCACGGCA
Organism: Pirellulales bacterium; assembly: GCA_041744995.1. Taxonomy (GTDB): domain Bacteria; phylum Planctomycetota; class Planctomycetia; order Pirellulales; family UBA7805; genus JBBDLY01. Next base: position 287 of record JBGTJT010000169.1, read on the forward strand.
GTAGGATCTCGGCCATGATCGCATCGCGGACGAATACCCCGCCAGGGATTAACGAGAGAAAACCGGCCACCATGCCGAGCGCGACGGCCCCCACATAGACCGGCATCGCCGGCAGCGGATTCAACTCGGCCAGCCCCATCGCTTGCAGTACCGCCCACAAACTCAGCGACAGCAGCAGCCAGCCGCCGGCCACGCTGATCCAGCCGAAGATCATCAGCCGCGCGGTCAAGCCATTAAGGTGTTCGTGGATGCGGGGATCCTTCTTGGCCGCTCCGGTCAGCAACACCAGCCGGCGAAAGATGGGCGGCACGGTCGGCAGGCCGGCGGCGAACATCAGGCCGACCGCCAGCAGCATCAGCCCTTGGTGCTCGCGAAACCAAATGGCGATCGCCGCCGCGGCCAGCGATGCGCCGACGGCCATCATCGTGAGCGTCTCCAGAAAAACACTTGCCGCCGCCACACGGGTGTCGACCCGGTCGCTTCGCAACAGGCCGGCGCGGAGCACCACGACCAGCGCCTTGCCGGGCACGTACTTGCCGATGTGACCGATGTAAAACGCCCGCAAGGTTTCGCCCAACCTGGGCTGCTGGCCCAACGCCTGCAGGCCGCGATACCAGAACCAGCCCATCGGCAGCAGTCCGACCGCATACAGCACGGCGGCCAGCAGCATCCAAGCGGGCCACCAGGGACTGAACGTCGACCAGTCGTAATCGTCCAGCCCTTCGACCGCCTTGACTAGCGTGGCCCACACGAACCACAGAATCAGCCCCACGACCAGCAGGTGCAGCAATGGCTTGAGCCACTTGGTTGTCTTCACGGGCGGAGCTTTCAGAGAAAGGAACAAGCAAACGTAACACTTCAGTCGACGGCAGGAGCAACCCCTTCTCCCTCGGGGAGAAGGTGGCCGAAGGCCGGATGAGGGCGGCGGTGCTAGTTGGCCCTGCCGTTATCGGCGCCATCAAATGGCATAGCCGATTGGCTGCGCAGCCCTCATCCGTCTGCTGCGCAGCCACCTTCTCCCAGAGGGAGAAGGGTTTTGCTTCAGACGGCTGAAGTGTTACAAGCAAACATTGTCCGCGCCCAAACACATTCCCACAAGATCACCAACCCACTTGCAACATGCCACTTGCAACATGCCACTTGCCACATGCCACATGCCACATGCTTCACCTCCCGCGTCTGCCGTCGTTGCCCTACAATGCCCTCAAGCTTACCTAGCAACAGGTTCCCCGGAGATCTCCCATGCGTCGCGCCGCCGCTTGGCTTTGGAATTATGGTGTCGTCTCGAACTTCATGACCGGCTTTTTTGTCCTTTTGCCGATCATTATTACCGCGGCCATCATGGGTTGGCTGGGGGGCAAGTTGGTTGAATGGCTGGGACCGGAGAGCTACATCGGTCGAGGGCTGGAACTCGGCGGGCGGCAGGTGGTCAGCAGCGACTGGGGCGCGGCGGTCACGCACTTGGTCGGCTGGGGGATCGCGCTGGGGGGCATCTGGACGTTGGGGCTGTTCGTCAAGACGGTCGCCAAGCAGCGGTTGGAGGAAAGTTTCGATTCGCTGCTGAATCATATCCCCATCGTCCGCGCCATTTACAAGCCGGTGGCCCAGGTGGTGAGCCTGATGAAAGGGGGCGCCAACCAGGAAGTCCGCGCCATGAAGGTGATCTATTGCACCTTTGGCGCCGCCCAAGGGGCGGGCTTTTTGGCCCTGCTGACCAGCAGCCAACAGTTCGAGTTCGCCGGCCGCACCTGCCTGGCGGTCTACCTGCCGACCTCGCCGCTGCCGATGTCCGGCGGCATTATCTTTGTGCCGGTCGGCGAAGTCCACGACGTGAAGATGACCGTCGACGAACTGATGCAAATCTACTTCTCGCTCGGCGTGCTGGCGCCGACCGTGGTGCCGGCGATGTATCAGGCGCCAGCGGCCGTCGCTCCCACCGTACCGGACGAGAAAGAAAATGAAAAACGGTTGCGAGGTGGAAAAAAGTAGCCACAGAGTGGGTCAGGGTTCAGGGTTCTGCACCGATTGCGCGTCCTCAAGCCTCAAGCCTTTGAGGTTTGAGGTTTGAGGGGTGCGACAAAACCGGTTCAGTTGCAACGTTGGATGCCCGCGGGAATAGCGCGCCGGTCTTGTGCTTCGTGACACCTCAAATTCAGGGCGCACGCCCGCTGTTGCTCGACGCTCCGAATCGAGAAGCGGTGCCAAGAATTTCTCCGTCGCAATCCCCGTCCAATCAGCACTCTGTGCGGAAGGGCCACCGTGCTTAGCACGACCTTAAGACTCGGAGCGAGCAACAGCCCTTGCAGAAGGTCGTTCAACCGTCGCTTGAGAATGTCGATAGGCGTAACATTTGGCCCGCATTACCGGCCGCAGCCGATCCAGGAGTTTGGGTGGCCGATTGTTGGTTGCGACAGACTCGGACAGAGCGTAGAATTGCGACATGATGGCGCCTCCTTCGACTACGGGAGCCAGTGGCTATGTGTATATGTATACATATGTTCCCGTTGTCCGTCAACCGGCTTATTGAAGGTGTCCTTCAGTAAGCGGTGCTTACTGAGAGTAATTCGATCAAATAACAAGCTATTCGTTCTGTGCCTTGATGCTTCCGCTAACTGAATCGGAGTAGAAACCGATGAAGTATCACCTTCCTCTAGTGATCGTCGTTTCGCTTGCATTTTTCGTCTTTGTTCCGGGCGTGTCGGCCGACGACGAAGAGAACGTTGCCTATCGCAAATCAGGCGCAAATTGGCGCGAAGTGGCCGAGGGGCACCCGGCGGATTTTCAGTACCTCCGCGACCAGATCGGGTGGCGGGAGGCAGTGCTGAGCTATATGCGTGACGGCCCGGGGATTTTCAACGTCGCCCCCGATCGCCAGGCGGCGCTGATAGACCGGGCACAGATGTATGTCATTGAACGGGATGGTTTCGAGATCACTTCCACTGGACTTGAGTTTGTGGGAAGCCTGCTGGACACTGGATCTCCCAAACTCATCAAATCTTACGCACACCTCGTTCGCCAGCGTCGAGAGGCTGAGTTGATGTACGCATCCGAGCGGATGATTGATGATCTGCAGAAAAAGGATTACAACGCGGAACACCGCCAGTTTTTGCTCGATGCGTTGAAAGAGATTGATCGCCGATTGAATCGGGCCATGACTGAGCGACGCAAGGTCGAGCCCGTTGACGCCTTCGCTGTCCGCCATCGGAAGGCACAGGACCGCCTTGTGGAGGCAAAGCTCAAATCGATCCGCGAGTTTCTTGCAAAGCACGAGAAAGTTGATGACAAGAAGCCGAAGGAAGAATCGAATTAGGATGCGACAGAACCACAGCATGCACCCGACCGGAGTGGGCGGTCGGCGTCTTTCATGAAACCACAATCATCCACGCCCATTCCGGCGGGTGGTGCTGAACGTTAGGCGGCAGAGGAATGTGGCTCATGAGAGAGGGTGAGAACGTACAGTTGCGTGACGCGCACCTTGGCGATCTCGAACTTTTGCGCCGCTGGGATGGTCAACCGCACGTCCTGGCCTCGGACCCGAACGATGACTGGGCTTGGGAGTTCGAGCTGGCGAAGAAGCCCGAATGGCGTGAGCAATTGATTGCGGAGGTCAATGGTAGGCCGGTGGGAGTCGTTCAGATCATCGATCCAGCGGAAGAGGAGAGTCACTATTGGGGCGCCGTTCCATCAGGCTTGCGGGCCATCGACATATGGATTGGAGAAGCAAGTGATCTTGGCAGGGGCTTCGGGACCGCAATGATGCAACTTGCCCTTGATCGCTGTTTCTCGTCTTCGGAGGTATCCGCAGTACTTGTCGACCCGTTGGCGAGCAATACGGAAGCTCATCGCTTCTATGAGCGGCTTGGATTCAAGTTCGCTGAACGCCGAAGATTCAACGAGGATGACTGTTATGTGTTTCGGCTCGCTCGTGCCGAGTACGCCCATGCCGCCCAACCAGGCGCTCCACCCGACGCCTCTGCCTCTGCGCCTGCGGCGCTCCGGCAGAGTCGCGGGTGAGCTTGAGCGTTATGTGGCAAAGTAGTAGGCCGGACCAAGCGGCGCGAGAAGCTCTATCATTTTGCTCCGCTCTCTTCGCCGCGCCGTTCCGGCAGAAGCGTCCACCGTACATCCCATTGCCGCAGCGGCGCGGCGATTGTGTTGGTTGGGTATGGGCCGCTCTCTTCGCCGCTTGGTCCGGCCTACTGCTATCCGCAGGAATTCGGCCGCTGGCTACACCAGCAGGCTTTGCGCAATGCTGTTTGGTGTAGCTTGCGGCGTTTGTGTCGGGCCACATCTATCCCAATGCGCGCCTGCGCCTCCGGCTGCGGGTTAAACGAGACAGCCTGTAGCGACAAGCGTGTAACACCTGCGGGCATCTGCACGAGCGAAGAGACCGCTGCTGCTTGCCCACCCCGGTCACGTCCCGTTACAATCCCCGATAGCCAGAGCGAACGCGCGCTCCGCGGCTGAAGTTCAACTGCGTTTTATCGCTCATCGCTCCGCGACAAGACGATAAAACGCTATTCGTTAGGCGATGATTGCGCACCTCGAACGGAGATTGAATGAACACTGAAATTGTCGCTAAAGCCGCTCGCGCTACGCTCGATGGCTCGGTTCCTTTTCCCGAGGTTGTTCGCACGCTCATAGAGACCGGCGTTGAATACTACCACGTTGACTACGTGGCGTTGCGAAAGTGCTTCTACAGCGCAGCCGGTGACGTCGTAACGACGCCCATCCTCTACGAACAATTGCCCTCGGTGGCCGCCGACTTTGACATGGAAAGACTACGGGCGACAATTCTCGACAGCCAGCGGCACGGCCAGCATTACCGCGATTTTACCCGGCGTGCGATGGAGGCTGGTGTGCAGGGTTACATCGCATTCCTGCGCGGCCAGCGTGTGACTTACTGGGGCCGCGGCGGCGAGCAGCACACCGAATGGTTTCCCGGCGCAGCACGGACGAACACCAAGTGACAGACTCCAAATGACCGCGACGCCGCACGGTAGTCGCTCGCCGTCCGGTGCCGCGCCAAGCGGTGGCTCAAAACTCAAGCCTCAAGCCTCTATTTCAGCCGCTTCTTCAGTTCCTCTTCCACTTGCGAGACATGCACGTTGCGGTCGACGACCTTGCCTTTGTCGTCCAGCAAGATCATCGTCGGCAGAGTGAGGATGCCCATTTCGTTGGCCAGGCGGCTGTCGAGTCCGCCCGGCTCGTACACGTTGTACCAGGGGAAGGTGTTGGTTCGTAGGAAACCGATCGCTTCGTTGCGGTCGCTGTCGAGATTGACGCCCACGACGCTGAATCCGCGGCGGCCATAGGTTCCCACAAGCGCCTTGAGTTGATCCATGTCTTTCTTGCACGGATCGCACCAAGTGGCCCAGTACTGCACCAGCACCACGCGTCCGCGATATTTCGACAGATCGAGTTTCTTATTGTCGAGCGTGGGGGCAATCAGTTCCATCTCGCGACCAACCGACTCCAGGCGGCGCTTGGCGCCGGCCGCCTTCTCCGCCGCGGGCGTCGAGCGAAACTGCGTGGCGATGGTCGTATACCACTTGCGTGCTTCGTCTTCCTCGCCGGCAAACTCCTGGGCGATCGCCAACTGCAGCATCGCGTCGGCCGAGTCGGGGCTGCTGGGGAACTCCTTCACGAACGCTTCGAGCGACTTGAGCCATTCGGCCTGCACCTTGGCAAAGTTGGTGCCGGCCCCCTGCATGCTGATCGCATAATTGGCCATTAAGTAGCGGTAAGCGACGTAGGCCGCCAAATCCTGATTGCCTTGCCGCTTCTGTTCGGCGGCCAGGGCTTGCAGTTTCTGTACGCCATCGGGATATTCGGCCGATTGCACCGCCGCGCTGACCGAGTCGGCCAATTGGCGAACCCAGTTCTCGCGATCGGCCGGCGTGGAAGCCTCGATCAGTTGCTCGAGCAACGCCGCCCGCTGGGCGTGCAGTTTGGAGCGGGCCGCCGGCGTGGCGCCTGCCGCGGCCTGGTCGATTTGTTGCAACTGCTCGATCAGCTTTTGCATCGCTTCGCTGGCGCCCGATGCCGGCAAGGTGACTACTCCCCCGCCGCGGACCAAGGCCGCCTGATAGAAGAAGCCGTCTTCCGCAATCGCCGCCACGTCGCCGCCGGGCAGTTTCGGCGCGTCGATCAGCCGCCAGGCGTCGCCCACTTGAATCAGCGTGCCGATCTGCACGATTCCCTGCTTGCCGTCGGCATCGGTCATGGCGGCCACGTTCTCGTAGACCGTCAGATCCGCAGTTGAGCCGTCGGTCCCTTGCGGAATAATGCCCGGGCGGGTGGCCGAGAAGCTCACCCACTTGGCGTTCGCCGCCAGCGGATTTCCGCCGGCCACGGTCCGCCGAAACGATTCGGCAGCGGTGGCGACCTTGTCTCGTATTAGCTTCTGTTTCTGTTCCCCTAGCCCCAGCGACGCCAGTTCCTCCTCGGTTAGCAGCAAGCGCTCGAAGCGGGCGGCGTCCTTGTCGCGCAGCGCGGCGACCACTTCGGCCGAAACCTCCTCGGCGGAGATCGCTTTCCAATGGTTGATGCGGCCGTCTTCGTTTTTGTCGATTCCCCAGCGGCGGCCGGCGGTGCTGAACCAGCGATGCTGATCGGCCTTGTTGTTGAAGTCGGAGTCGATGTCGCGATACACTTCCAAGCCGTGTAGGTAGTAGCACCACATGTCGACGATGTTGTCGTTGTTGGAATCGACGAACCGGCGGAGGATCAGGCCGTTGGGGTCGCGCACAATCCAGCCGGTCCCCTCTCCCATTCGCTCGGCCTTGACGACGCACTTGTCGGGGTCGTCGGGCATATCGATTTCGACGTCGGAGTGGACCGGTTTCAGCGCTAGGGCCGCCTTGGCGGTCGGCGCAGCGGCGTGCAGCGGCCCGCTGATAGCGGACACGAGAACCAACAGGGCGAGTAGGGGGGCGGTGCGTTGCATTCAGGGCCTCGGAAATGGGAAATGCGTAAGATTGGCGGGATCAGGACGGGCGAACCCGCGAACCTTCCCCGGCTCGCGGGCGACCTATTCTTGCGGTGACGCCCGTCGACGTGCGGCGATAACTTACCCGCGAATCCCGGTTCGATGCCAGATCGATTCCGGGCAAACGCGAGGGAAAACGGCAGAATACATGCTTGCCGGCGGCACGAACGGGTTTGACAGTCTTGCGGCGAGGCTTAAAATGATTGGTTTCCCCTAGTTAGCTAACTGATTGCTGACAGCTATCAAGCGGGGAACCACTTAAGCGCGTGTAGCTCAGTTGGTTAGAGCGCATCCCTGATAAGGATGAGGTCCCAAGTTCGAATCTTGGCACGCGCACTTCGACAGTCGCCGGCATAGGCAATGCGGGCGAGCGGGTCGAAAACGGGGGATTAGCTCAGTTGGGAGAGCGCCTGCTTTGCAAGCAGGAGGTCATCGGTTCGAGCCCGTTATCCTCCACTTTATAAGCCGTTTCGTAACAATAGGTTGCGATGCGGCTTTTGTTTTGGCGCTCACGTCGAGCGGGGGTGCGACGAACTGATAATCTGGCGCAACGATGGCAACATTTTTCAACACCAATCGCCGAGCAGGTGTAGAATGGCGCATCCAATGTGACGCCCGACCAGCCAATGCAACACGAAAACCCCTTAAAACAAGCCTCGGATGGGTGGCAGAGTGGTCGAATGCGGCGGTCTTGAAAACCGCTGTACGCGTGAGCGTACCGGGGGTTCGAATCCCTCCCCATCCGCTCTTTTTAATGCGTCGGGTAGTTCGCGACCGTGCGGCTGAGTGTGCGGTCGCCGGCTGCCTAGAAACGGGCTGACGGAAAAATCGTATGTCGATTGAGATCGCCGCCCGCACCGAATCGCTCAAGCAGCGGGCGCGACAGCTCGGTTTTGATCTGGCGGGAACCTGCCCCGCCGTAACACCGCATGGTGTGACGCGGCTGGCCGAGTGGCTGCAACACGGCTTTGCGGGCGAGATGCAGTACATCGAACGCCGCCGCCCAGCCTATGCTCATCCTGATCACGTGCTTGACGGTTGCCGCAGCATCTTGATGCTGTCGATGAACTATTCCGCCGGGGCGGAGCAGGCGGAATCGCAGTTCGCGGCCCACGGCCGTGTCGCCCGTTATGCTGGGTCGCGCGATTATCATGATGTGATTCGCGAGAAGCTCAATGCGTTGACCGATTATCTGCTGTCGCTGGTACCGGCGGCGGTGGCGCGGGGCGTGGTTGATACGGCCCCACTGCTGGAACGGGAGTTTGCCCAGTTGGCCGGACTAGGCTGGATCGGCAAGAACACGATGCTGCTCAATCCACGCCGCGGCAGCTATTTTTTCCTGGCAGCGCTGCTAACCGATCTGGAACTCGACTATGACGAACCGTCGGCGACGGATCACTGCGGAAGCTGCACGGCCTGTCTCGACGCCTGCCCGACCGACGCCTTCGCCGGCCCGCACGTGTTGGACAGCCGCAAATGCATCAGTTATTTGACGATCGAGCTGAAGTCGCCAATCCCTCGCGGACTGCGCGCCGGGATGGGGGATTGGCTGTTCGGTTGCGACGTTTGTCAGGAGGTCTGTCCCTGGAACCGCTTCGCGCCGCAAACAGTCGACACGGCAATCGCCCCGCAAGACCATGCGGCTTCGCTTGACCCCTGCGCGTTGCTGCGGATGGATGAAGAGGAGTTTCGGCGGAGGTTTCGCGAGACTCCGCTGTGGCGTCCCCGTCGCCGCGGCATCTTGCGGAACGCTGCGATCGTACTCGGCAACACCCGGCCTCACCAGGGTGTGGCGGCCTTGGCAATTGCGATGGACGACGTCGAGCCGCTGATCCGCGGAGCAGCAGCCTGGGCGCTGGGACAGTATGGCCACGACGCGGCGCAAACGCTGCTCCGACAGCGAGCCGACATCGAGCAAGACGCCGAGGTTCGCGAGGAGATCGAATTCGCCTTGGCAGTCCGCTCCGCGGACTGACTATTGCGAGGCTAAGCCGAGGGACGGCGGTGATGCCGGTAGGCCAGGATCACTTCGTACAGGTCGGCCGGGATATTGATCTCGTCGTCGGCGAAATCGTCCAGCCAGGTGCGCTGGCTCGCCACCGCGTCGGCCAATAGCGGGAAGATATCCCCCAGCTTAACATCGACCGTATCGCGAGCCGGTTGATCGAAGGCGGAGTTTTCTACTTCCGGGCCGTTGTAAATACGCAAGTGGCTTCTGACCATGGGGGATGTTTCCTAAGACATTGCTGGCAGATGAAATTGATCCGAGCACTATCCGCGGTTGCGACACCGCGCTGACACAATAACCCCCCAGGCGCTCACCTTCTCTATCGGCCGTCGGTCGCCGACGGGTTGATCCAATTGGCGCGAAAGTTCAGATTTTTCGCACTCTTCCCAGAGAATCGATAATTCGGGCAAGCCAGGCAAGTTTTGCGAGGGAAGAGAAAGCGATCAGCGTTCAGCCATGCCGTGAGCTGATTTTTGCTGGCTGATTGCTGCCTTGCTTCGTCAAATACACGCATCCGCGTCGCTGCAACTCCAGGCCGAAAAGCCTCGATTCCTTGACAGTTTCCTTTGTTTCGCCTAGATTGCCCGATCGTCACCCGTCGCAACGATTCGGCATTTGAGATAACATTTGTTTACATGACGGGCCACTGTCATTGGCCCCAGCGGACGTCTAGTGCCTTGACGCGCCCCTGAACCCCGTCCGCCTCTCGATTCGCACGGCCGGCGAGCCTCGGCCTGAAAAACCCCCTGCGCGATCTATGGATTCCAGCAAACCGATCGACCTGAAAAAGATCGCCCGATCTCAGAACGTTTCGCTCGAACAGGTCCAAGCAGTCGTTGACTTGCTGGATTCCGGCAATACCGTTCCCTTCATTACCCGCTATCGCAAGGACCAGACCGGCGGGTTGGACGAAGAGCAGATCCGCCTGGTGCAGGCGTTCATCGACAAACAGCGGCAGTTGGCGGAACGCCGCCAGCAGATTCTGCGATCGATCGAGTCCCAAGGCAAGTTGACCAACGAACTGAAGGCCAAGATCGAGCGGGCCAGTTCGATGAAACGGCTCGACGATCTCTATCTCCCCTATCGCCGCAAGAAACAGACGCTGGCCTCCGCCGCCCGCGAACGTGGGCTGGAGCCGCTAGCCGAGGAAATTCTGCAAGCGGTCGAACCGCTCGACCTGGGTCGACGGGCGTGCGATTTCGTGCGACCGGAAAAGGAAGTTCCCAATGTCGAGTGTGTGCTGCAAGGAGTCGGCCACATTGTCGCGGAGCTGTTCAGTGAACGAGCCGACCTGAGGCAGATGCTGCGGGAGCTGTACAAGAAGACGGGCAAATTGGTGAGCAGTCGCGGCGAATTGCCCGAGAGTCAGGCCAAGCCCTACCGGGACTACTTTGAGTATTCCGAGCCGCTGGGGAAAATTCCGCCGCATCGCGTGCTGGCGATTAACCGCGGTGAGCGGGCCAAGGCGCTGCGGGTGCGGATCGAAGTCGACGAGGAGGCGGTCCAGCAAGCGGCCGAGCAGTTGCTGGCGCCGGAGGAGCACCCGCATCGCGAATTCCTGGTTCAAACGGCCCACGACGCAATGACGCGGCTGATTCTTCCCAGCCTCGAGCGCGAGCAGCGCCGCGAGTTGACCGACCACGCCGAATCCCACGCGGTGGACGTATTCGCACAGAATTTGCGCAAACTGCTGCTACAGCCGCCCGTCTCGAACAAGCGAGTGCTGGCGATGGATCCCGGCTTCAAGAGCGGCTGCAAACTGGCGGCGCTCGATGAATTCGGCAGCCTGCTCGATCACGACGTGATCCACCTGATCGGTCCGGCGCCGCGGAGACAACGGGGCCGCGAGCGATTCGTTGAGATGATTAAAAACAATCAGGTTTCGGTGATCGCCATCGGCAACGGCACTGCTTGCCGCGAGACGGAAGAGTTTGTAGCCGACGTGCTAGGCAACGAATTGACCGAGGCGGGTGTCGCCTATGCGGTGGTCAACGAGGCGGGCGCCAGCGTCTATAGCACCAGCCAACTCGGTCGCGAGGAATTTCCCGAGTACGACGCGACGCTGCGGGGAGCCATTTCGATCGGCCGGCGGCTGCAAGATCCGCTGAGCGAATTAGTCAAGATCGACGCCGCCAGCATCGGGGTGGGGCTGTACCAACACGACTTGAAAGCCCGGCATTTGCGCGATTCGCTCGACGGGGTGGTCGAGTCGTGCGTGAACTATGTAGGCGTCGAGTTGAATTCCGCCAGCCCCGCCTTGCTGCGTTACGTGTCGGGTCTGAACCAATTGACAGCGCGACGACTGTACGAGTATCGCACCAAGCATGGCCCGTTTCGCAGCCGCAGCGATCTGCGGAGCGTGCCTGGCTTCGGCGAAGCGACGTTCGTGCAGGCGGCCGGTTTCCTGCGGATTGCCGACGGCGAGAATCCGCTCGACAAGACGTGGATTCATCCGGAAAGCTACGCCGTCGCCGAGAAGGTGCTGGTGCAACTGGAAGTCAAGCCGGAGGAACTGGAGCTAGGTCTCGACGGGGAGAGCAGCCGGCCGCCCACGGCGGCCGACGCACCGCCCGAAGATACGGCCGCCGCGGTCCCGGCGG
>JBGTJT010000170.1:0-9389 GCA_041744995.1 Pirellulales bacterium
GGGGTGCTCATGCCCGAAATCGAAACATTCGCTGTGCGTATCGTGGTGGATCGCGTTTTCAACGACAGCCTGCCAAATGCCCGGGAGCGCGGCCTGCAGCTTTTAGTCGAATGCGGCGATGAATACACCGAAAGTGACCCGACGTTGCTGGAGCGTATTTTGCGCAACCTCGTCACCAACGCCATTCGATACACGCAAACTGGCAACGTGACCATCCGCTGCATGCGCGTTGACGGCGATCTGCAACTCAGTGTGATCGATACCGGCATCGGTATCGCTGAACATCAGCAGGCATACATTTTTGAGGAGTTCACTCAGCTCCATAACCCGGAACGTGACCGCAACAGAGGCCTGGGATTGGGCCTGTCCATCGTTCAGCGTCTTGCGCAACTGCTCGGACATCCCCTGCAATTGCAATCGTTCCCGGGACAAGGCTCCGTTTTCAGTCTGACTCTGCCTTACCGCGACCGACCCGCGGGGACTACCGTGGAAAGGCGCCTGGAACCTGTGCACCCAGCCGCTGTACTGGACCTCGTGGTCCTGGTTGTCGACGACGACGCCGACATCCTCAGGGGAACACGCCAACTGCTGGAGTCCTGGGGCTGCACCGTGCATACAGCTGATTCGGCTCGCGCGGCAGTGAATGTCGCAGATGCAGTGGATCGACTCGACGCCCTGGTGTCCGACTTCCGCCTTCCGGATAATGCCAGCGGCACCGAAGTCGTGGATTCCGTCCGATCAGTGTTTGGTGCGCAGTTGCCGGCGCTCCTCATCACCGGCGACATGGAGCCGGCCCGTTTGCAGGAGGCCCAGGCGCTTGGCCTTGAACTTCTGCACAAGCCGGTGAGGCCCGCCCGCCTGAGGGCCTGGCTGCAGAAACTTGTCTCAGTTTGATCCAAGACCTACCCGTTGTGCCAGCAACGCCGCGTCAACTCGCGAGCGTAAATGGAGCGCTTTCAGGATAGCTGAGATGTGCACCTTGACGGTGGCTTCGCTGAGGCCGAGATGGTCTGCGATCTGCTTGTTGCTGTTGCCATGCTTGAGCAGTTCCAAAACCTGTGCCTGTCGCTTGGTGAGCTTGCTGAGTTTGCTTCCGTCCTCCGTGGAACCGGGCGACGAAACTTCCTGGGGTGTGGGTAGCACCAGTGAGAGTGGCAGATAGTTGCCACCGCTGGCGACGAGGCGCACCGCGTTGAGCATAATGCTGGCGCTTGATGCTTTAGGAATATAGCCACTGGCACCCGCTTCGAAGCAACGCCTCATCAAACTGCGGTTTTCTGAAGCAGTCAGCATCACGACGGGGAGGGTTGGGTGTCGCTCCGAGAATGACCTCAATACCTCGACACCATCGCCATCCGGCAGGTTGATGTCCAGCATGACCAGGTCAATGTCGGGATCCAGGGCTGCCATACTCAATGCGGCACTGCCGCAGTCCGCTTCGACCACTGCGATTTCACCTTCGAGTTGTTGAAGGATGAGCCGCAATCCATCACAGAACATCTTGTGGTCATCGACAATAAGGATCTTCACAGCCTGCCCCCGCTGCGCCTATCGGTTTACCCGGAGAGCATACACCAAACTTACAACTTTCGGGCTAGTGCTTGCAGCCTAGCCACCAGCAGGTTTGACCTTAGTCTTATATACAGCACTGCTGCGCAGTGCAAGACTGCAAAAATGCTAGCCGTTCAGCATGCACATGGATCGATAGAAATCTATCGAACGCTGCTGATTAGTGGCATTCGGGGATAGCTGCATCCAGCACCCGATAAACAGTTGGAGCGTGTCCAGAAAGTGAATCGAAGCGATTGGCTTGCATGGGTCTCACTGGCCGTCACGGGGGCGCTGGTGCTGTTGCCCACGAATCTCAACGGCGGCCCACCCGAACTCATATTCGCGGACGGCTTCGAGACGCCGACTCCGGTAAACGCCGCGCCGCAGGTTGATGCAGGTTCGAACCAAACGATTACCTTGCCGGCCAGCGCCAACCTCTCCGGCAGCGTCAGCGATGACGGACTGCCGGATCCGCCGGGCGCCGTTGCCATCAGCTGGAGCAAATTCTCCGGTCCGGGAACCGTTGTGTTCGGCAATCCAGCGAGCCCCATCACGACCGCCTCATTCAGTGTCGATGGCGACTATGTCTTGAGGCTGACAGCAAACGACGGTGCCCTCAGCGCCTTCGACGACGTGGCAATTACCGTCAATCCTGTGCCCGACGAAGACCTGCCGCCTGACCCGACAACGGTAGCGCCCCCGATCGACCGGAGCGTTACGACAACGATCGACAAGTCCACAGAGTTTCTCTACACCGGAGACAATCCGATTCAGACCGGAGTCGCGCCGGGAACGATCAATCCGGTTCGCGCGGCAGTGATTCGCGGAAAAGTTCTCGACCGCAACAACAACCCGCTACCTGGCGTAACGATCACTGTTTTGAATCGCCCGGAACTCGGCCAGACCTTGAGCCGCGCCGACGGCCTGTTTGATATGGCTGTGAATGGCGGCGGTCTGCTGACAATCAACTACAGCAAGCCAGGACTGTTGTCAGCTCAAAGGCAGACCGAAGTGCCGTGGCAGGATTTTTCCGTCGTGCCCGATGTGGCGCTGGTCGCGCTTGATACCCAGGTTACCGTAGTCAACGCCAACGATGCGAACATGCAGGTGCACCAGTCGAGTGTAAGCACAGACGTCGACGGCAGCCGAAAAGCGACGCTGCTGTTTCCGTCAGGCACTGGTGCGCAGATGGTAATGCCGGGTGGCGCGACCGTTCCGCTGAATAGCCTCAGCGTGCGGGCGACGGAATACACCGTCGGCACCAACGGCCCCAGAGCGATGCCGGGACTGTTGCCGCCGACCAGCGGTTACACCTACGCCGTGGAATTCTCGGTTGACGAAGCCATTGCGGCGGGCGCAGCGTCGGTCACCTTCAGCCAACCGGTACCGACTTATGTGGAGAATTTTCTCAACTTTCCAACCGGCACCATTGTGCCGTCGGGATACTACGATTTCATCAAGGCAACCTGGATACCGGCGCCTAACGGTCGGGTGATCAAAATCGTCGGCACTGTCGGCGGACTCGCAGAAATTTCTATAACCAGCAACAATCTGCCGGCCAGCGGTGCACAGTTAGCCGCCCTCGGCATTACCGACGCGGAACGGCAACGGCTTGCAACGCTTTATCCCATTGATGCAAGTCTCTGGCGCGTGCCTGTTTCTCATTTCAGTCCGTCGGATTTCAATTGGCCGATATTGCCTCCGTCAGACGCTGTACCCCCAAGGCAGCCGCCGCCAAAAACCGAGGATGTTACGGACTCGTGCGAAAGCGACGGCTCGATTATCGAGTGCGAAAATCAGGTGCTCGGCAAGGCAGTGGCGCTCGTGGGGACGAGCTATTCGCTCAACTACCGCAGCGGACGCACGCCGGGAAGTTTCGCCACCCGGACACTAAAGATTCCTCTGAGCGGCGTCAGCGTGCCGGCAAGCCTGGTGCGAATAGAATTGACTTTGTTGATCGCGGGCCGCGAGCACAAAGAGACATTTCCAGCGGCGGCCAACCAGACGGCAATTTTCACCTGGGACGGGTTGGATGCCTATGGTCGGCCAGCGCAAGGCCGCCAGCGCGTTACCGGGTCGATTGGGTACGTTTATCAGCCCGTCTATTCTGCACCCGAAGGGACGGGCCTTGCCTTTGCCAGGCCAGGCGGATCGGCGATACCTACAGTTGTGGGGCGCGGCACGATTACCCTGGTGCAGCCTGTCGTAACGTATATGGGCCTCGACTCGCGCGAGATCGGTCTTGGCGGTTGGAGCTTGAGCGCGCACCATGTCTACGATCCCATCGGCCAGCAACTCCAACTTGGAAGCGGCCACCGTGTAAGCGGTCAATCGGCGGGGCCGATTATCAAAACCGTTGTCGGCACCGGCAATACGGTTTTTAACGGCGACAATCTACCTGCGACACAGACCAATCTGAGCGGCACGCTTGGAGGACTTGCGTTCGCTCCCGACGGCACCCTCTACATCGCCGATCTCACGCACCAACGAGTCCGTCGAGTCAGCCCCGCAGGTATAGTCACCACGGCAGCGGGTACAGGAAATTTTGGTTTCAGCGGCGACGGCGGCCTGGCGACTTCGGCGAACCTGCAGAATCCCAGCGGTCTCGCCATTGGTTCGGACGGTAGCCTCTACATTACGGTTGATCCCGGTACCGGGGGAGGCCGCGTGCGCCGCGTCGACGCCAATGGGATCATCACCACTGTGGCGGGGACGGGGGTAACGCCGTGGGCCTTTAACGGCGATAATATTGCGGCCACTTCAGCCAATCTGCGATCTCCGTCAGGTCTCGCCTTCGGTCGCGACGGCAGTCTGTACATTGCCGACCAAGGAACGCATCGGGTGCGCAGAGTGGGCCCCGATGGAATCATCACGACGGTGGCGGGCAACGGCACAGGCGGTTTCAGCGGCGACGGCGGGCGAGCGACGCTGGCAATGCTCAATACCCCCGCCAACGTGGCCGTGGACGGAGAGGGCAATGTGTATATTCTTGACAGCCTCAATCGTCGAATTCGCCGTGTTAACCCGGCCGGTATCATCACGACAGTGGCGGGTACGGGCCTGTCGGTGTTTAACGGCGACAATATTCCGGCAACGACGGCGAATATAGATTTAAGCAACCTGGATAAAATCAAGGTTGGGAGGGACGGGAGCCTCTATTTCTCCATGCGGAATATCCATCGGGTTCGCCGAATCGATGCCGCCGGTATCATCACCACGGTGGCGGGGACCGGTACGTTCACTTTCAACGGCGACGGTATCCCCGCGGGGCAGGCCAATCTGAGCACGCCTTCCGGTCTGGAGGTCGATCAAGTCGGGAAACTTTTAGTGGGGCAAGTGGGGCGTGTCCGATCGGTCGGGTCCACAATGCCCGGTTTCGCCGTTGCTGATATCGCCGTCGCGTCTACCAACGGCAGTCTGCTTTATCAATTCTCTTCGGAAGGTCGTCATCTGCGTACTTTTCACGCACTGACAGGAGCGGTGCTGCAAGAGTTTACCTACGATGACCAGGGCCGGATCGTATCCGTTGTCGAGAAGACCGGCGGCACGGATGACGTGACCACGATCCAACGCGACGGCACTGGGAATCCGACCAAGGTTATCGGTCCCTACGGGCAGGAAACACTTCTCTCAGTAGATGCCAACGGGTTTTTATCGAGCATCACCAACCCCGCCGGCGAGACTATTCAATTAGTGTCGAACTCGGGTGGGTTAATCGCGACCTACACCGACCCCCGCGGCAAAACGAGCCAGTACGGCTACGATGCCCTCGGCCGCCTGACCAGCGCTGCGGATCCCGCCAGCGGCACGCAGTCTTTTGCGCGGCTATCGTCCAGCACTCAATTCGAAGTCACTCGAACCACGGGATTAGGGCGGATGATGGCATACAAAGACGAAATTCTTCCCGGCGACGTGCGTAAACGGACGATCACCGCCACCGACGGCACTAGCAGCTTCGGACAAGAAAATCTGACGGCAGGGATCAATACGGTCACGACACCGGACAATACGGTCGTCAGCGGTACCCTGGGAGCTGACCCGCGCTTCGGCACGCAAGCGCCCTATCCAAAGACCAGGACTTTTACCCCCCCGCTTGGCTCGCCGACCAATACGACGGGCAACAAGACGGCAGTGTTGAGCGATTCCAACAATCCGTTAAGCTTGACCTCGTTGACTGAGACATCGGCAATCAACGGCCGCACGACGACCACAGTTTACACACAGGCCAACAAGACCTCGGTTGCCACATCACCCGCTGGGCGCACCACCACCGTGACCATTGACACCTTGGGCCGGCCGGTGTTCGGTCAAGTGGCAGGCATCAACGCTGCCAACATGACATACGACGCGCGCGGGCGACTTGCGACCATCACGCGCGGCAGCGGCGCTAGCGAGCGCACAGTTACGTTTGGATACAATGCCGCAGGTTTTGTCAGCACGGTCACCGATGCGCTGGGGCGTGTCACCCAAGTCAACTACGACGATGCGGGAAGAGTTGTGAGCAAGGTATTTCCCGATGGGCGAATGGCGAATATGGCCTACGATGCAGCGGGCAATCTGATTTCAATGACCCCGCCTGGAAGGCCGTCGACCAGCTTCTCGTACACGGACCGCAACGAGCTCAGCGGAATGTCGCCCCCGCCGGTAGCCGGCGGCGGGTCGACCCAATACACGTTTAACGTCGACCGGCAACTGACCGGCATGGCCCGGCCCGACAACCGAGGCGCAAGTCGCGATTTCGACAGCGCTGGGCGGCTCGCCACGCGCAATTTCAGCACGGGTGGGGTGATCACGGGCACGGATCAGTACGAGTATGACAGCGCTGGCCGGCTAAGCGCAGTTACCGGCGCAAATGGCGTGGGGACGAACTACAGTTACAACGGTCTGTTGCTCACCGGCCTGTCCTGGACGGGCACGGTTTCGGGCGACGTGGAAGTTGTTTACGACAACAGTTTGCGCATCGCGAGCCAATCAGTGAACGGGTCGCACACGATAGCGTTCACCTACGATAACGACGATCTGCTGACAGGAGTCGGGGCGCTCACCATCGCGCGCAGCGCCCAGCACGGTATGCCGACAGCGACCACTTTGGGCGTCATCGGCACGGCAATTGGGTACAACGGTTTTGGCGAGATCGCAAGTTTCAGCGCCAGCGCTAACGGCGGCGCGGTTTTCAGTCAGAGCTACACGCGCGATCAACTTGGGCGAATCACGCACAAAGTGGAAACAATCGGCGGAGTGACAACCAACTACGACTACACGTACAGTTTGGCGGGCCAGTTGGTAGCGGTCGAGAGGGACTCGCTCAACGTGGAGTCCTACAGCTACGACGACAACGGTAATCGCACCAACGCCACAGTGAACGGTATCGTCACGGCATCGACCCATGACGATCAGGACCGCCTGCTCACGTACGGTGCGACAACTTTTACCCACAACGGCGCCGGCGATTTGCAGGCGAAAAATAACAGCGGGGAAATTACGAGTTACCAATACGATCAGATCGGCAATTTGCTGTCGGTGACGCTGCCCGGGGGCAACGTGGTTGGCTACCTGATCGACGGGCGGAGCAGACGGGTAGGAAAAAAAGTCAACGACGTTTTTACCCATAAATTTCTGTACGAGGACACGCTGCGGCCCGTGGCCGAACTCGACGGGAGCGGCACGCTGGTGAGCCGGTTTGTCTACGCTGAGAGCCATGCGCCGATCTACATGGTCAAGGGAGGCTCGACGTATCTACTGATCAAGGACGAACACGGAAGTGTGCGGCTGGTGGTGGACAGCGTTAGCGGGGCGATTGCCCAACGGCTGGATTACGATAGTTTTGGCCGAGTGCTGATCGACACCAATCCGGGATTTCAGCCTTTCGGTTTTGGCGGAGGCATGTACGATCCGGACACGGGCCTGGTTCGGTTCGGCGCCAGAGACTACGATGCTTCCACTGGCCGCTGGACCACCAAAGACCCCAAAGGTATTGGCGGCGGCGACACCAATTTCTATCGATACGCGCACAACGACCCGATCAATCTCGCCGATCCCACCGGCACCAGCGCCTGGGAAACGGCATTCGGCTTTCTCGAGCAGTTCAACACTGAAGTCATGATGATCATGAATCCCGCCCTCGCTGCCCAGGTGGCGACTGACAACATCTACCGAATGATTTCTGAAGCGCTCGGTTACCCGGTCAAGCATCCCTCTATGGAAGACCAAATCTCCGGGCGCGCTATGCGACAAAGTTTGCCCGGGGGCGATTCTCTGGCAACGGAAAGCTATGAAAGCGGTAGATTTATGGCAAACTGCATTGGGTTCATTGGCGGACTTTTCACGGGATCCACATACGTCAAAGCAGCCGGCAAAGCCGATGATGTCGCTTCCGCGGTGGGCAAAGCTACCAGTAATCCGACAGTTCAAAAAACCGCGAAATCAGCCTCCGAGAAGTTGGACGAGTTGCTGAAGCAAACTATTAGAGATATCGGAGGAAATCCGGACGAATTTGGCAAGACAATAGGCTGGAAGACCGGCGGCGGTAATACTGGCTTCGGCAGCGGCCGACTCTGACAGACCGACATTACGGACAGATACGCCAATATCTGGCAACCCAGGGCACGCCCATCGGCCCCAATGACTTGCTGATAGCAGCACAGGTGCGGGCTCTTGATATGACCCTGGTCACGGCAAACACAAAAGAATTTTCACGGGTTCCGACTTTGCGAACGGAAAACTGGCTGGGTACCCCAACTTCTTGAACTCCTGCCACAAGCGAATCATCGTCATGGGTGTCTTTAATTTTGCAGGAGCAAAAGACTTCGTGCACAGAATGATTGGGATCAAAGTGGACCCCATAACTCATTCGAAACCGTTGGCGAATATTGTGACCTGATTTTCGTAGGCGCCAATATCCAGAACTCCCGACCGGACCCGCAACTCACCGTCAAGGTCATAGCTATTGAAGCTGTAGAACGGCGGAACACCCAACCCACGGTTGATCAGTTGCGAGTCGTTGCGCAAGCGGAAATTGCCGCCTGCCGGGTCTACGAATCGCGGTGCATCCACGACGGGATTGCTGACCTGTGGCACGATGTTGCCGGTGAATCCTGAAGCCCGACTGTAATTGATGAATGCAGAGCCGCCCAACGTGCCACCGTTCTCGATGTTGACATCGCCAGTGACGTTGTTGTCGAACACGCTGTTGAGTATGTCTGCTCGGATACCGGGGAAGAGAATCAGGCCGATTCCGCAGCCCCTGCCGCCCTGGCTGGCGCAATTGCCGTTGACGAAAGTGCTGTTGGCGATGATCACACCTGTGCCGTTAACGGCTTCGGTCGCTGTAACCACGACGCTCAAATGTCCAAATGCACTGGTTGGAGCAATGTTGGCGTCAAACAAGCTGTTGACGACCCGAACCAAACCCCTGCTCACGTTTACATCGATGCCACCGGCGAAGTAGCCCGAGTTGTTGCGTACGATCAGATTGTCCAGCCACACCTCGGTTTGCCCGGTGCCGGAATTGAAACTGCCTACGGCTATTCCGCCACCTCGCCCGAATTCGGAGCCAACTCCATT
Source organism: Pirellulales bacterium (assembly GCA_041744995.1). Taxonomy (GTDB): domain Bacteria; phylum Planctomycetota; class Planctomycetia; order Pirellulales; family UBA7805; genus JBBDLY01. Next base: position 9,115 of record JBGTJT010000170.1, read on the forward strand.
CTCTACGGTCAGATTGTTAATCCCCAGGCGCGGTCCAATACTGCTTGAGCCGGGCTGGAAGTAAACCAGCAAAACCTGGCGCGCGCCCTGGCCATCCAGAATTGTGGTTCGGGCATCTTTGCTGAACCCGGCGCAACCCACGTCATAGCCTCCGAGGATGAACATCCAGCCTGGATTGGTGCTCACGTAAATCAAGGTCTGCGCCGGCGTAAAGGTTCCGCGCACGAGGCGAATCTCGTCGTCGCTTTCCGATGCCGCCGCGGCAGTCAATGCGG
>JBGTJT010000171.1:0-3404 GCA_041744995.1 Pirellulales bacterium
GCATGGCTTCCCTCGCCGGCAGCGAGAAAAACACTCCCTGCCGTCCTGAAGAACACGAGTTGAATTGATACGAATCCGACATGCCACTGTTGTACTGATCTACCTGATTATTGTCGAACCAAAAAATTCACAGGCTCTGACGGCTGACCGCTGACTGCTGACCGTTGATAGCTTACACCTGCCAGGGCACTCACATCCGGCCGCGGCAGCACCTAGAATAGCAGCAGCCGCCAGACATTCACTTGGCGAGCGTAACGCCCCCGTAGCTCAGGGGATAGAGCACGGCTTTCCTAAAGCCGGTGTCGCAGGTTCGAATCCTGCCGGGGGTGCCTGTTCACCTGGATGGTGCGGCACGTGGCGGCGTCGCCGCATAAGGAACCGTATGTTTACGGGAAATCAGGAGAGGCCGACTGACATGGGCATTTATAGAATCACCTTGTGGATGCTGGGAGCGGCCACTCTTATGTTGTCTGCAACCATGCTGTGGTTGTACGTCTGGCCTACAACGTTTGAGGATCCGTGGACGCCTTATGACAATAGCGATATGTGGACAATGCGACGTCACGACGAACAAGACTTCCAGCCCTTTTACCGCCCCAAGACAAATTCCATCTTGCTGATCCAGACAACGGCATTCGGAGTGACAATACGCCACCGGGAAGCAGAGTCGGCAATCGTGGACGTAGTCGATTCTGATGGAGCAACCCACCTTGTCAAAGTTGGGCCGATTAGCGATCAGTTGATCGTGGTGTTCATGGATGGAACAACGAGTTCCATACGTCTCGAAGAGGGCGAAGTTGCCCAGCATCTAAAATGGGCAAGTCAAACAAAGCAGGAATTCACCACGTATCCGGAATGGTATCGAGGGTTTTTCGGTGAACGGCGAGTGAAACCGCTGTTCGGAGCTAATTGAAGCAGCGTCGTACGACTATTAACGGCAGATCAAAGAGGCCCGGCCCCGTTTAATCTTTCACGGCCGAGCCGTTTCTTCCGTTGCTCCCGTTGCGGAGAGCTCCCATGAGCTGCTTTCAAATTGCAATTGCGTGTTTCGGACTGATGGTTGCTGGCTGTCAGAATCAGCCAGCACCTCCCACTTTTCCAGCGACGTCTCGGATCACCGCGCGGGTACACTCCGTACCCGACATGGTTATCGAAACAATTGACCATGTTGAAGTTCCGCAACAACATATCCCCAAGATAATGCAGCTCGTGACGCCTGTCACGTATATCGAGAGTGGAATTGAACCGCGGCTCAATTATCATGTTGCGGATGTTTACTTGCACCATCAGGACTCGAACAAGGTCACCACGATCGAGGTGCGATTCACGGGTCACAATCCGGCCGCCGTTACGGTCGATGGCGGCAACTACTTCTATGCTCCCGTAGACGGTCGCGACGGCGCGAGGGCTCTTTCGATACTCTTGGCTAAATATCACTTCCAGGCACAATAAAATGAACAGCATCACGAATAATCCGCCGCGGCGGGGCACTGGTGATATATTCTCATGAAAACAGATTCGATTCTACGAACTCGGTGTACGATCGCAACTTTGTTGTGTCTCGTCACCATTTGTGCGCTAGGCTTCGCATTGCTAAGCATTCGTATCATCGCAGCGAATGCCCAGAAAGCAGCCGTCTCTGCACTTCAAGCTGAGGGTAACGAGATATGGTATAAATACCAACTCGACAAATTAGTAGAAGCAGAACCACTGATTCGAAACGGAGAGCTAAATATCACAGATGTGTATGAGGATACAGAGCCAAATGGACTGCCAATCCTGCGGAGTGTCTTCGGTATTGACTTCACGAATGATGTCGCCCAGATCATTATGTTTAATTGCAAGGGGCGACAAGACATTGTCGATCTACTAAACCATATTGCGGCATGCCCCGAGAACAGATTTCTCACGGTTGCGGGCTGTGAGTATTTGAGAAGCGGTGACCTGAAGTTCCTCCGCGACTTCCGCAAGCTGGAGAGACTGTCGTTGTTGGAAACCAGTGTAGGAAATGACATCATTAATTACATTCCTAACAACGCTGCTTTAACATACTTGGATGTGTCGCAGACGCAAGTTGACCGGGATGGTGTTCAGCGCCTGCAAGTCGCATTTCCCAACGCCGAAATCGTAGCCTCGCATCTGAGAGACAAATAATGCGGTCGGGTGGCACGCGGTTTAGCTGCCAGTGCGGCGGTGCCGGTTCGGTCAGCTTCCAGATTTTGGCCGCGCTTGCGATGCGGTTTAGGCGTTTTCATAATGGATCGTCGGCGGTTCGCGCTGCCAACGAGCTACCACTCGCTGACAGCGGTACTCCAAACGTGCAAGGCAAGGGCAGCCTCGACTGTGCCACCCTGCCGCCTTCGCGTCACGTTTTTGGCGCGAACCGTACGAGGCGCTGGCCGGTGGATTGCGGAGAACTCCCAGTCACTTCCGCCAACTCGCAACAGTCAGACCGCTGATCCAGTCGAAGTGAGAGAGATTCCCCGTGATGAGTGCTCGGCCGTGAACCAGTGCGTGTCGGTACCCAGCAAGCATGAGTCCATCGTTACAGTGGGATGTCCCTTCCCGGCGACCGCTGCGTCATCGCCTCGGTTAGCAGGTCGGCTTCCGCGTCGTCCAGGTCGGCGAGGATTGCGTAGTCGGCGGCGGTGCGTGGAGGCTGACCATTTACGTCGGTTTCGGCGTCTAGCACTTGCACGACGATCCGTTGATTTTCTGCCAAGTGCTTGCCGACGAATCGTTCAATAACGATCCGTTCGTCATCTGCCAGATCGGTGATGTTGCGAGTGATTGTTTCCATCTTTGCATTATACCACAAACGGGCACTTTCGAAGCAAGCGGTGTTTTCAGACCGCCAACGCCGCGACTTTCTTCTGATCCACGGCGGGTCCTGCTCCTTCCTATTGAACGGCCGCGGAATAGACCCAGAAGGAGACAAGAGTAGCGAGCACCAAACAACCGGCTCGGTAATAGCCAAATAGCAACGTATTCACGACTGCCCCAAGTGCCCCGACCGTTGCTACGCGAGCCATCGCACCCTCCAAATTAACGTGGACTCCGAGCGTCACCAACGAGAGAAGGATTGCGATCGAAGCCCCTGGCCAAGCAGCATCGGTTTTGGCCCTCGTGTGCCAAAACAAGAAAAGAATGCACCCAACGCCAAGGCCGAAACCTACAACCGAAGTCAGTCCAATTAAAAAGAGGCTGACAGCGACCAGCAGATTGATTGCAAGCAGATCTCTTATCCCGAACTTCAGTCCTGGGAGGTTCTCCGTGACCGAGCCGTTCGCCGCAGGTTCCGTTGAATCATTTTCCATATAGAAGTATCCCTTAGCACTTTTTTCGTGGCCCCGGCTGTCGTTTAGTTGCCAGTGCGGCGGTGCTGGTTCGGTCAGTTCCCAGAT
>JBGTJT010000172.1:0-7227 GCA_041744995.1 Pirellulales bacterium
GCAACAGGAGTCCTACGATCGGATCGTCCGAGACCTGGAACATTTGTATCGCATCGTGCAGTATATCGGTAACAATCCATGTCGAGCGGGCGTACCTGCAAGCGAATGGCATCGTTGGATCAATCCGCGGTGGCAGGGTGCGGGATGGGACTTTGAATGACGAAACGTAGGATGGGACCATTGTCCCGTCCGTGAAAATGACATTACTTGGACGGACGGGACAATGGTCCCATCCTACTTTGCTCATGTCACAAGTTACCACCAACGAACCGACTGTCGCCGACGCCGCGCCGGCCAGCACCGGCCTGACGTGCGAGGCGTGCGGTGCGCCGCTCGACGCCGACGACTCCTTCTGCACCGCCTGCGGCACGCCGCACGAGGTGACCATTGCCACGGCCGGCAGCCAGATTGTCGATGCCGAGGTGATCGCCGCGGAAGCCGAGGAAGAGATCGCCGCGCAAAAGCATTTCCGCTGCAATAACTGCGGTGCCGAGGTGGCGACCTCGCCGGAGACGCGTAGCTACACCTGTCCCTTCTGCGACTCCACCTATGTGGTCGAATTCCCCGCCGGCGAGAATCCACGGCAGCCACCGGAGTTTGTGATTGGCTTCTCGATCACCGAGGAGAAAGCCCGCGAACTGTTTCGCGAGTGGATGCACGACAATGCCTGGTATCGACCCGGCGATCTGACGATGGCCCGGATCACCGACAAACTTCGTGGCATCTATCTGCCATTCTGGTCGTTCTCAATGCTCGCCGAGAGCCGGTGGAGTGCGGGCATCGGCGAGTATTGGTACAAGACCGAAACCTACACCACCATGCAAAACGGCAAGATGGTCACCAAGACCCGCCGGGTGCGGCACACGGAATGGTGGAATCTGGCTGGCAGGCATCACCGATATTACAGCGGGTATCTCGTCTCTGGCAGCCACGGCCTGCCGCAGGAACAGGCCGACCGCATCAAGCCGTTTCATTTGCCGGCGCTAAAACGCTACAAGCCGTACTTCCTGGCCGGCTGGTTGAATGAGGAGTACACCGTGCAGCGCGACGAGGCGATCGAGCGTTGCCGGCAGGAATTCCACCTATGGGAGCAGCGCAACGTGGCGGGCTTCATGCCGGGCGACACCCATCGCGACCTGCAAGTGCAAACCTCGTTTAGCAAGGACAACAGCGACCTGATCCTGTTGCCGATTTATCTGTTGTCGTACCACTACCAGGGCAAGCTGTACCGGTTTCTGGTCAACGGCCAAACCGGCAAGATCGCCGGCGACAAGCCGATCAGTTGGCGGCGCATCTGGGCCGCCATCGGCAGCGGCGTGGCCGCGTTGCTGATTTTTCTCTTGATCCTGTTTCTGTTGGGAGCCTTGGGAGCCGGATAGGCGCCGGTAACGAACTTGCCACATCCAACATACAACATGCTCCATGTCTAACATCGACCGATGCCAGATCTGCGGCGCCTTGCTCGACGAGGAGGATATGTTCTGCGCCAATTGCGGCACCGAGGCGCCGCCGCGGGACGATGCCCCTCAGCACGATCGGCCGCGGAGCGTTATCTCCACGCACAACTTCGAATGCCGTGGCTGTGGCGCTTCGATGAGCTACGACGCCTCGGCCGGCACGCTGCTGTGTCCGTTTTGCGGTTCGGAAAAGCTTGAGCAAAAGAAGGACGGCCGCGTATTGGCGGCCAATCGGGTGGTGCCGTTTCGCTACAGCCAGCGCGACGCCGAGCTGCAATTGCGTCACTGGCTGGGCAAGGGATTCTGGCGACCCAGCGACCTGCAGCAGAAGGCGGCGATCGTGAAGATGACGCCCGTCTACGTCCCCTATTGGGTATTCGAAGCCCAGACGCACACCTACTGGACCGCCGACACCAGCCAGACCCCTGCGGGCGCCAGCGGCGATTGGTTTCCGCTCTCCGGCGAGCATCACGGCCAGTATCGCGGCCTGTTGATTGGCGCCAGCGGAGTGCTGACTCCGGCGGAAACCAACGCGATTTGCCCGTTCGATCTGGCCGCCGGCAAGCCGCTCGACGAGGTCGATCTGACGGACGTCACCACCGAGCAGTTCGCGCTGGCCCGCAAATATGCCCGGCCGTTGGCTCGGCAGGGGCTGGAATCGCAGGAAACGCGGGCGGTGGAATTGCAGTACGTGCCGGGCAATGCCCGCAACGTGAAAGTCAATGTGAAGATCGAAAACCAGGCCAGCGAGCCAGTGCTGCTGCCGGTGTGGATCATGGCCTATCGTTATCAGTCCCAGGTGTTCCGCTTTCTGATCAACGGACAAACCGGCGCCTCGACCGGCCAGGCCCCCTTCTCCTACAAGAAACTGGCGATGGTCATTCTGTTCGCCGTGCTGGCGTTACTCGCACTGCTGATCACGATGGGGCTTTTCGCGGCCGCGGCAAGCGGCGCCGTCCCGCCGCAGTCGATCGACCCCGCACCACGCGCCGTGGTGCGAGAGAACGTTGTGCCGAAATCTCTCTCCCCCTGGCAGAAGGCGTCTGCGCCGCAGACGGCCGAGGGCGGCGATGCCACCTAGGCTCCCCCATCGCCGATCGCCCCATCGTCACTTCCGACCGCATTCCGCATTCCGCATTCCGCATTTGCCCCCGGTTTGCTATACTCGCGCAAGTTAACACGCGTTCATATACTCCCCTTCCCCGCCCTGCCCCATGGCTCGCGAACCGATTCTGCAATCCGCCGAGGAAACCCCTAGCGACGAGGTCGATCGTGCGCTGCGGCCTACCCGCATGGGCGACATGATCGGCCAGCGGGAAGTGTTCGCCCGGCTGCAGATCGCCGTCGACGCCGCTCGCAAGCGGGAGGAAACTCTGGGGCACATCCTGTTCGACGGCCCGCCGGGGCTGGGCAAGACCACCTTTGCCACCTGCATTCCTCGCGACCTGGGCGTTGACTTTCAGATCGCCAGCGGCGCCACGCTGGCCGCGCCCAAGGACCTGCTGCCGTATCTGACCAACGCCCAGCACTCGTCGGTGCTGTTCATCGACGAGATCCACCGACTCCCCAAGACGGTCGAGGAGTTCCTCTATCCGGCGATGGAGGATTTTCGCATCGACATCACGTTGGGTGAAGGAGTCAACGCCCGCGTGATCAACATGACGATCAAGCCGTTCACGCTTATCGGGGCCACCACGCGGACCGGCCTGCTCAGCGCGCCGCTGCGAGATCGCTTTCAGATGCGGGAGCATCTCGATTTCTACAGCCTCGAAGAGCTGACGGAGATTATCATCCGCAACGCCGGCAAGCTGCGGGTGGAGATCTCGCACGACGCCGCCGGCGAGATCGCCACGCGAAGCCGCGGCACGCCCCGGCTGGCGAACAATCGGCTGCGCTGGGTTCGCGATTATGTGACCAGTAAGGCCGACGGCCGCATCACCACCGAACTAGCGTCCGCCGCCCTTGAGATGCAAGGCATCGACGTACTCGGCCTCGACGGACAGGATCGCAAGTATCTGGAGACCATCGGGCGGGTGTTCCACGGCGGACCGGTCGGCGTGGAGGCGATCGCCCATACGATCAACGTGCCGCCCGATACGTTGGTCGACGAAGTCGAACCGTTTTTGCTCCGCAGCGAACTGGTGATCCGCACCCCACGGGGCCGCAAGTTGACCGCCCGCAGCTACCAGCATCTGCAACTGCCGCCACCGGCCGACGACGACCTCAGCGCCCGGCAGAGCCGGCTGTTCGGGTAAACGACGTCGGGCCCGAATCTCGCCAAAATGGTCCCTGAAAGCGACTTACCTCCGCTTGACACCCCTCGGCGGTCATTTTACGATGATCTGTTTGCTTCGCGGCGATGGGTCTGCCGACGGGTGCCGTTTTGTCTGTCGCGAGCATCGATTCGATGCGGCGAAGAGCCTCGCAGCCTGTGCCGTATTATGGCGGCTTTGAGGCAAATTGCCGATCCAATTCGCCGACCCAATTCATAGTGAGACCACTTCAATGGCTGTTCCCAAACGAAAAACGTCCAATGCCCGGTCCGGCAGTCGCCGAGCGCATGACCACAAGAAGCCGAAGCAGTTGATGAGCTGTGCTCGGTGCAGCACCGCTGTTCCGACGCACACCGTTTGCCCTTCGTGCGGCCACTACATGGGCCGCGAAGTGGTCGAAATCGCCGACTAATCGCCCCCGCTCTTCCGGAGCCTGCGCGTTGAGTAAGATCGCCTTTTTGTTTCCCGGTCAAGGAGCGCAAACGGTTGGCATGGGTCGCGACCTGGCCGAACGCTTGCCGGCGGTCGCTGCGCTGTACGAACGGGCGGGCGGCATTCTCGGTTACGACCTGGCCAAGCTCTGCTTTGAAGGCCCCGCCGAAGAACTCGACAGCACGGTTCACAGCCAGCCGGCGCTGTTCGTGACCAGCTTGGCGGCCCTGGAGTCGCTGCGGGCCGAATCGCCCGAGGTGGTGCTCTCCTGCGAGGCCGCCGCTGGGTTGAGCCTGGGCGAATACACGGCGATGGTCTTCGCCGGCGTGCTCGATTTCGAGAGCGGTCTGCGGCTGGTTCAACAGCGCGGCCAGGCAATGCAGCAAGCCGCCGACGCCACTCCAAGCGGCATGGTCAGCATCCTGGGACTCGAACGCGAGGCGGTCGAAGCCTTGTGCGAACAGGCCCGCGACGGCGAAGTGCTGCAAGTGGCCAACCTGCTCTGCCCGGGCAACATCGTAATCAGTGGAACGATCTCCGCCTGTGAACGTGCGGCCGACCTGGCGGAAGGGGCCGGCGCGATGAAGGCCGTGCCGCTACCGGTGGCCGGCGCGTTCCATACGCCCATCATGGAGTCGGCCGTCGAGAAGCTCGCCGCCGCCCTGGCCGATGTCGAACTGCACAAGCCGGCGATTCCGGTCGTCTCCAACGTCGACGCCTGCCCGCACGACGATCCCGAGGAAATCCGCCAGCTCCTTATTCGGCAAGTCGTCAGCCCGGTGCGATGGGAAGACTCGATGCGCTATTTGCTCGATCATGGCTTTGACGAATACTACGAAGTCGGCCCGGGCCGCGTGCTGCGAGGACTGATGAAACGAATCAACCGCAAAACCCCTTGCCACGGAGTGATGGGCTAATACAAGCTCGAAGCGCAAGCGAGTGGGTAATAACACAAGCTCGCAGCGCAAGCGAGTGGGTCGGCGCAGCCGCCTTCCAGAATAATATGAACACCAACACGAGCACGAATCACCAGCGAGTGCGCAGAACCGATTACAGCGCGAACCCACTCGCTGGCGCGTCGAGCTTGTATTAAAGAAAGCAACCATGAACATCGATCTCAACGGCAAAGTTGCCTTGGTCACCGGCGCTTCGCAAGGCTTGGGCCAGGCGATCGCTCTGCGTCTGGCCGCGGCCGGCGCGAAGGTGGCTTGCATCGCCCGCAACGCCGAGAAGTTGGCCGAGACGGTCCAGCAGATCGAGTCTGCCGGCGGAGCGGCGATCGCCATTAGCTGCGACGTTACCAAACGGGAAAGCGTCGATGCGGCTACCGAAGAGGTACTCGCCAAGTGGGAGCGGCTCGACATTCTGGTCAACAACGCCGGCATCACCCGCGATACGCTGATTCCTCGAATGGAAGACGAAGACTGGGACGCGGTGATCGATACCAACCTCCGCGGCACCTTTCTGTTCACCAGGGCGGCCACCCGGCCGATGATGCAGCAACGGTACGGGCGGATTATCAACATCTCCAGCGTTTCGGGACTGATGGGCAATCCGGGGCAGTCGAACTACTCCGCCTCCAAGGCGGGGGTAATCGGCTTCACCCGCACCGTGGCCCGCGAACTGGCCAAGCGGAACATCACCGTCAACGCCATCGCCCCGGGGTTCATCGAAAGTGAGATGTCGGCCCGCGTCGGCGACGCCGTTTTGGCCGAAGCGAAGAAGCGGATTCCCGCCCGTCGACTGGGCAAACCGGAGGAAGTGGCGGATTTAGTACTTTTTGTCGGCAGCGACGCCGCCGCGTATCTGACCGGTCAAACACTGACACTCGACGGCGGAATGACTTGTTAAATGGGGTGAAACAAACTTTTGGCGGCCAAATGGACCGCAACCTGTTTTCAGTTGCAGACTTGCGGTAGGCGGATCACGTATTTACAGACGGTGAAAAACTAGTTATATCTTGTTGGGCTTGCGAAGACTCTCTATCTTGATATGCTTTCGCAACGCTCGGTTGGCGTAAAATTTTTGCAAATCAAATACAGGCTTGGCGTCCATATCGTGCCGCCAAGCCCGGGGTTTATTGGAGGATGTTCAAGGTGGCCTCAGTTCAAGAGCGTGTGATCGACATCGTGGCCGAGCAACTCGGCGCGGACAAGGAAAAAATCACCGCAGATACGCACTTCGTCAACGACCTCGGCGCCGATTCGCTCGACACCGTCGAGTTGGTAATGGAGCTGGAAGAAGAGTTCGACATCAACATTCCAGACGACGCCGCGGAAAAAATCCAAACCATTGGTGAGGCCGTCGGCTTCATCGAACAGCATACCCAAGGTTCGTAGGGCACGGAATGAAACGGCGCGTCGTAGTAACCGGATTGGGCGCGGTTACCTCTTTGAGCCTAAAGGTCGAAGACCTTTGGCAGCGTGTGCTCGCTGGCGAAAGCGGTATCCACAAGCTTACTCTGTTCGACACCGAGAAGTTCAAGGTCCACTTCGGCGGCGATATAACTGATTGGTCCACCGGAGACTACGTCTCTCCGAAAGAGGCCAATCGGCTCGATCGCTTTACGCAGTTCGCCTTGGTTGCCGGCATCGACGCCGTGCGGGACAGCGGCATCGACTTCGAAAAGGAAGATCCCTTCCGCTGCGGCGTGATCCTCGGTTCCGGCATTGGCGGACTCAACGAGATCGAAACGCAGATCACCCGACTGCTCACCAAAGGCCCCGAACGCGTCAGCGCGTTCACCATTCCCAAGCTGATGGTCAACGCCGCCAGCGGGCACTTGAGCATTCAGTTCCATCTGCGCGGACCGAACGCGGCGGTCGCCACCGCCTGCGCCAGCGCGACCAACGCCATTGGCGACGCCTACCGCACCATCCTGCTCGACGACGCCGACGTGATGATCACCGGCGGCACCGAAGCCGCGCTGACGCCCATGGGCATCAGCGGCTTTGCCAATATGCGGGCACTGTCGGAACGCAACGACGATCCACCCCGCGCCAGCCGACCGTTCGATGCCGATCGCGATGGCTTTGTGCTCAGCGAGGGAGCCGGACTGCTGGTTC
>JBGTJT010000173.1:0-4000 GCA_041744995.1 Pirellulales bacterium
GGGCACGAACGGGTCGTCCGCGGATCCGGCCGGCGCGCAAGAATAGGGGACGGCTTGCGCCGTCCCCACTTCTTGCTCGGTAGTCTAAGATAATCGGGTTAGGAGGGGCGGCGGATGACTACGCCTCCGATTACGATCCACATCGCAACGAAGGCAATATTCAATACGACGGCGAGAACCTGTGGATGCATGTCGCGACTCATGGATGCTAAAGGTGCGCGTCCGTCGCGAAATGGTCTCGCCCTCGTTTCCCTGGGCAATAACAGCTATCGTCCGTCGCCTTGGCGAAAATCCAAAATTCCACAAGCAAATCGCAAGGCTTGCCGAATCGGCAAGCCTTGCGCCATCGAGATGCCTTCTCCAACCGCGCCCAGCGTCAAACTTTCGCGCGCCGCCGACGCCAGGCCAAACCGGCCAACGCCAAGGCGGAAATAAAGCCCAGCAACCAGCTAGCCGGTTCGGGAACCGCACTGGCAGTGGCGAACTGTGCGGCAGCCTCCAACACCTGCTGCTGAGCCAGCGCCATATTCGGATCGCCGTCAAAGGCGTCGGTATGCATTCCCAGCACGACCGTCACCGGATCGTAGGGTGCCTGAAAGTCTCCGGCGGCATACCCGCTGATCTGGTAGGCAAAGCCATAAACCCCGTGGGGCGCGGTGTCGGACAGCACCCACTCCATACCATGCGTGCTCAGTACACTTCCCACGAACAGCCCCGAAGGTGCTCCCGTGGCATCGCTCATAACCTGGCTGCTAGTTGGAATATCGCTCAAAGAAGCAAGTGAATACCCCGTAACCGACACCCCGGACGCCGCCAGCTCGGCCCCCGACCCGTTGGAGTAAAACAACGGGCTGACAATATCGAACCGGAACGTGTCGCTGGAGTCGAATTGACCGTCGACCTTGTTGAAGAAACCGTGCGTCATCGAATTTAACGGCGGCGGATCAAGCTCGCGCACAAACGTGGCGCTGCTGCTGGTCAACTGGTTGGCGTCCAGCAAGATGTTGAAGCCGTGCCCCCAGACGGCTTGCGCCGCCAGCAGCAGTGCCAGTGTCGTCGAGATACGAAAAATCATCATGGAAATATCCTTGGGAAATTAAGGTTAAGGTTCAATTACATGCCGCCAGATCGAGTTGTCACGAATCAGCGCTGCGGCAGGAACAGGTTGGTTCCGTTGGCCATGTCCTGATTCACTCTCTCTTGCAGCTCGGCCGTGGGAATCGATTCCACATGGCCGTCGGCGAACAAGTAGTTTGCCGTTGCGCCGTGTCGTCGAGGATCTATTTCTTGTTCGAGCGCCACAAACACTGCCCCCTGATTGATCTTGTGCGGTGTGTACCACGAGGAGCAATGCGCATGATCCGCCGTGATTTCCATCTTCTCGCTGGCCTCGAACAGAATCATCAACTGATCGGGCTTGGCCAAGGCATTCAGGTTGTAAACGCCCCCCGGTATCCCCTCGGTCGAGACGTACTCGCTAATCAAGTAACTGGTCGAGCCGTTAGGACCGCTCAGAAGTTGACCGGCCCGCGGATCGTCGGGGCAGATGCGGATCTCATCCACATCTCCCATATACTCGCCCAACGTGTTGACCCACGAGCGCGCGGCGCTGTGGTGTACGTTGAACGGCATCTGCCCGCCGCGACTGTTGGCGAACATCTGCACCGCCAGACCAATTTGCTTCATGTTGCTGGCGCACTGTGTCTGTCGCGCGCTGGCGCGGACTGCTTGCACGGCCGGCAACAGCAGCGCCATCATCATGGCGATGATCGTAATCACCACCAACAACTCCACCAGCGTAAACCCTCGCAAGGGACGCATGGGTAGCCTCCTGTAGGTTGAGAGACTTGCCGCAAGGCGCGCAGGCGCCCGGCAAGTAGGGATCGAAACGTGACGCGCTCGATCAGCCGCGCGGCGGAGGACTTGGCGGTTGGACTATCAGAGAGTCGAGCGTCGGATGAAGCTGGCAAACCGCGGCCCAGCGCTGCGGCGACGGTTGCATGGCGACTCGCGGCGGAACTACCAGCACGCCCAGACCGGCAAACACGTCGACCGAAACGCCGCGGCACTTCAATGCTTGCCAGCCGAGCACGAACTTGGTTCGCCCGGTAGCGGCCGGCGCGTCATTGTCGTGGCACGCCTCCTGATCCGACAACCCACAGGATGCCGGCGCCTTGCTCGTGCTGCAGCAACTGGCCGCCGTCGGCTGGCGGCCGACCGCCAGGCGAACAAATTCCGGAACCACAACGCCGTTGGCCTCGGCCCAGGCGATCTTTTCCGAGTCGCTATGACAGCAGCAAGAACTCCAGCATGATTCCGCGGAATTGCAGGCGCAGGCGCAGTTCTCGCAAGGATACCGCTCGGCGGCCGACTTGTTCACGCCCGGCGTCATCGAGACGTGCCAGCCAAGCTGAAAACTCAGCAGCAACCCCGCCAACAGCACGGCCAGCGGGCGTCGAAATGTAGGGCGGGCGAGCACGGTCAACTGTGGCTGCGGGATGAAAGGACTGCGGGAGGGAGGGACTGCGGAGTGGACCCACAGGCGGGACGCCGTCGATTATCGAATCCAGCCCAACCGCTGTCAACAAGCGGCTGTCCACAAGCCGCTGTCAGGCAAACTCGGCATGGGTTCGTAGAAAACGACTGCACGCAGGCCACGCCTACCCTGTGGTCCGCAGCTCCAAGCGGGCGAAGTTATCGACGCCCCGCTCTACTGGGAACGTCAGTTCCGACGTCGCCGGACTGCCATAGCGGGCAGGCACGAGCCATTCCCAGCCGAGCGAGTCGTCCCCTTCGTCCGGCGGCGAGCCGCGACGGGCAATCACCGCCACACGGTGCAGGCCCACCACCGCTCCGTCGTTTGCGGCATAAGTGCCCAACACGAAGCTGCCGTCGGCCAAGGCGAAGTGCGCCCCGCCCGGATGAAAGCTGCCGAAGCTCACATCGTTGTTAGCCACGCCATTTTCGCCGCGTCGCGAGAAGTTGATTGGCCACATGATATTCCTGCCGGAATATTGCCAGGTCTGGGCCTTTCCGGCCAGCCAGGGGCGCGTTCCCCCGCCATCCCACGACAGCTCTCCCAGCAAAAAGGTGTTGCTGAAGCCGTCCTTGACGGCTCCGGCCATCACCCCGCTGTTGGGAAACATCACGCCGTTACTCGCCGTGCCATCTTGGTTGCAGCCATGTACGGTCAGCATGGAGTGGGGGCTTTCCGCGGGAGCAGGACAGGCCGTCTTGGCGCCGAGCACGGCCAGGTAGTGGTTCGCCGCCGGCGAGTCCTCGGCGTCGTGAAAGTGCGGAACGGCCGCACAGATGAACGACAGCACCGAAGGCTGCGCATCCATCCACAAGTGGGCCATTTGGGCGGATTGGTTCGACTCGGACATGGGAATTCCTACCGAGTGTATATTGCCCGAGCGGGCCAATTGTTATCAGCAAAAAATAAAAGTTCTCCACGGCGCTGGGAAAGCACCAGATCGAGGCGTCTAAGCGGTCTCTGCTAAAGGGCTTGCGTGTCATCTGGTCGTGGTGGGGCGGATCTGCGGGCCGAGTCGCAGATGCGGCTCAAGCCATCGCAGCGAGAAGCCCCGTGAAACGGGGCGGGTACTTGACATTTGTACACTATCTTGCGAGCCTGGAGAAATCGGCGGTGAGGCATCACTAATCTGGCGGGAGAACTCAGCATGGCGTCGGACGTTGGGACCAAGGGCAAGAAGAATCGCGTGCTGCATGAGCATTTGATCGAAGCCTTCGACGAGGAGGATTCGGTCGTCAGCAAGGCGGACTGGGAAGACGAGCTTTTGCGGCTCGAGCCGCCCGAAGAGGCGGATGAGCTGTTTGCATAAATAGCAATTTATTGACAAGAAAGGAGCGTGCCATGCTTTCGGAGGCCCAGGTGGCCACGATCCAGCGGCTGCTGAAATATTCGGCGCTGAGCCAGCGCGACATCGCTCGCGAAGTGGGCGTGAGCCGCGGCACGGTGGTGGCGATCAGTCGCGGC
>JBGTJT010000174.1:0-5719 GCA_041744995.1 Pirellulales bacterium
GGCGGATCAGGCTGCCGCCGACTTGCGAGACGCACTCGCTGAGGTGCAGCAAGAGAAACTACGGGCTGAACGCGAGGAGCAGATCGCGAGTCTCCACCTGTATGTTGCCCAGATTTCGCGTGCGCATCAGGAACTGGAAAATGGCAATAGTGCGCTGACAAGCCATTATCTTTCCATCTGTCGCGAGGATCTGCGAGGCTGGGAACATGGTTATTTGTTTGCCGGACTTTCTTCGCTACAACCCGACGACCTTGCTGTCCTGGGCCTGCCAGTCCAACCGGCGCCACGCGGCCCGGCCCAATCGGAAAGCCTTGCAACCGTTAGTTTTCTCGGGCACACCGGGTCCGTAACCAGCGTTGCTTTCAGCCCGGATGGGCTGCTTATCGCCAGCGGCGGCCGGGGGCACGATTCGCTCAAGATATGGAACGGCCGGACAGGCAAGGAACTACATACCATCCGAGGGCACAGGGATGCAGTTACCGGTGTAACTTTCAGTCCAAACGGCAAGCGGGTTATCAGTTGCAGCCAGGACAGCACCATCAGGCTTTGGGATGTCGAGAACCGGCGGGAAGTCGCTGTGCTGGAGGGGCACGTTGGAGCCGTCAACGCGATCGCAATGAGCACCGACGGACGGCGAATCGTCAGCGCTGGTGACGACGGAACGGTCAGGATCTGGACCGGCCGGGAGACACGAACACTCCAAGCACTTCAAGGTTCGATCCAAACCGCAGCAGCTTTCAACCCATTAGGCAACCGCGTTGCAAGCGGGAGTGGGGATGGAAAAATCATCCTATGGGACGTGGAGAGCGGCGAACAACTGCATGAGTTGGCGGGGCATAGCGGTGCTGTTGTCACGGTCGTATTCAGCCCTGACGGGACGCGAATCGCCAGCGGTGGTCTCGACACCGAAATCAGGTTATGGGATGCGGAGTCTGGACAGGAGCTGCTTGCAATGTCGGGACATACCAGTCAAGTTGCCGGTGTCGCGTTCAGTCCCGATGGGAAAAGGCTCGTCAGCGCCAGCACCGACCGGACACTCAAGGTCTGGGAAACGGACCTCGGTGAGACACTGCTGACATTACGCGGACACACGGAAGGTGTCAACTGCGTGGCGTTCAGCAAGGACGGAACGCGGCTTGCCAGCGGCAGCCAAGACCGGTCGATCAAGGTCTGGAGAATGCAGCGCGCTCCGATCTTGCAGGGTGAGCAAGCAAATACATTGGACGAGGCGAGGGCGGAACGCGCGATTCAGAGCGAAACGGGGGAGGAACTCGAGTTCAACTGGTTGCCGTTATTGGACGTGGCGACGGCCGAGAAGCTGGCCAAGTGGAAGGGCAATACGCTCTACCTGAACGGCCTGCGTACATTGGATGCGGACGTTGCCGAGCAATTGGCCCGATGGTCGAGCGACGATCAGCGTTATCGTCCTCTCAATCTTCATCTGGGGGTACACACGCTCGATGCGGCGACTGCCGAAAAACTGGCCCAATGGAGTGGACATGCACTCTTCCTGGACAACTTGCATTCGTTGGATACGGCGACTGCCGAGAAACTGGGACATTGCCGCGTGAGTTATCTCTCCCTGAACGGCCTGCGTTCATTGGATGCGGAGCTTGCCGCGAGATTGGTCCGGTGGAGAGGGCCTGCACTTTCCCTGGACGGACTGGAATCGTTGGATGCGGCGACTGCCGAGAACCTGGCCAATAGCAACGGGCGGTCGCTTTCCTTGAAGGGCCTGCGTTCATTGGAGACGGGGACTGCCGAGCAACTGGCCAAGTGGCAAGGAAATACACTCTCCCTGGACGGGCTGGAATCGTTGGACGCGGCGGCTGCCGAGCAACTGGCCAATAGCACCGGGAGGTCGCTTTCCCTGAACGGCCTGCGTTCATTGGATGCGACGACTGCCGAGCAATTGGCCCGGTGGGAAGGAGATACCCTCTCCCTGGACGGCCTGGAGTCGTTGAACTCGGTGACTGCCGAGTATTTGGCCAAATGGGGGAACCGTCCCCGGGCCTCCTACCACCTGCGGCTGAACGGCTTGAAGACGCTGGACCCGGCGACTGCCGAGAAACTCACCCAGTTCGGCCGTCGTCGGACTGGACGCGAAACCCGGTTCCACCTTTATCTGAACGGGTTTCAGTCCCTGGGCTCCGCAACCGCTGAAAAATTGATCGCTTGGAGAAGCAATTACCAACGCCAACTCCATCTGGATCTAAACGGATTACAAACATTGGACGCGCCGACGGCCGAAAAGCTGCTGGCTCTGGCTCCGGGTCTCCGGAGCGGAGGTGTCCGGAACGACAGTCTCATCCTGGACGGTTTGCAAACGCTGGAGCCGGCGGTAGCCGAGAAATTGGCTCAGTGGGAGGGCCATACGCTCTCTCTGAACGGCCTGCGTGCATTGGATGCGGAGTCTGCTGAACGATTAGCCCGGTTGGGCGGCGCTCAACGTTATGGCCCCATCCTCAATCTTCATCTGGGCTTGCCAACTCTTGATGCGGAGTCTGCTGAAAAACTAGCCCGTTGGGGGCGCGAGACATCAGGTGATCGCCACCTTCATCTGAGCCTGGAAAGGCTCGGCCTGGAGACTGCGGAAAAGCTGACCCAGTGGGGGCGTGGTGAGGTTCCTCGAAGGTATGACCACTTATACAGAGAAAAGAACCAATTAGTCTTCGAACGAAACTACGTAATACCCGGACGCAGAATTCTAACTTTAAAACGATTGCCGACACTGCCCCCGCTGGTAGCGGCGTTGCTGGCTGAATGGGAGTCGAATTCACCGAGAACAGTGTTACACCTGGATGGCCAGGCAAGAGAGGCCGTCGATGCCGTGCGTCGCCGATAGCCCCTGATTGCGCGTTGCTCAGGCTGTGATGTGGAGCATGGAACAGCGGGACGCATTTCTCCAAGGGTGCCGGTTGCTTTTTTCAGCATGCCGCTCGACGATTCACGCAGCAACGCAGATCGAATCGCCGCCAGCGCTGGACTGGAATCCATCGCCCGGCGCAATTGCGGAGAGGCGGCGGGGTTGCGCGGACTAGCCGCCGGCCTGCGTCCATTGCCGTCGGACTCTCCGGAACTTGCGTTCCACCCAGCTTTCGGTCCGCTCAAGTCTTTCGGCAATCTGGCGATTGGTGTGCCCCTCCAGGCGCCACAGCACGATCCGTTGCTGCTCCTCGTCGAGTAGCCCAAATAGCTGCTGCATTTCATCCTCCAGTTCCGCCATGAAGGCGGGCGAGGGCCGCGCATCGACAACTCGCACAATCCCTGCTTCCAAATCGCCGTCGCAATTCGACGCCGAACCGAAAAGCGCCGATTCCCCCAGCACCCGGCCGCTGCCGCGTTTTTGGGCCAGTTCCCGATTGCGATGGTTGATCGCCTTGCGGACGGTCAGCATCACCAGCACCTGCCACAAATCGTCGCGATCGTTCAATCGCTGGAACTTATTTGACTCCGCCCCCCGCAACAGGCTGCCAAAGGCGCTCAACACGACATCTTCTTCGTCGGCCGCCGCTCGTGGGCATCCTGCCAGTTTTCTGCGGGCTATTGCGACCAGCCGATCGAAATACCGTTGCCAGATAGCAAAGGCTGCCTGCTGGTTCCCTCCCTTCACTTTCACAACAAGTTGCGTGATCGTTCCCTGACTGCCGTCTCCATCGGATCGCATCTGATCGCCTGTACGCATAACGAACCTTTCACCGTCAGGGAAGTCAAGACCGTTCACGAGCGAGGAAAGCTAACGCGTCACTCGCAATCGAGTAGTATGATGAAGCAGCCTGCTGCAAAAGGCAACAGGCTGCTTCGATCGCGGCCCGCGGGCAATTCATCCGGGGAAGTTAGCTTCTAAGGCTAAGATTTCGATAAATCGCTTGGTCGCCAGATAGTCTCTCGGACTGAGATCACGAATCTGACCTCGAAGTTTCTCCAACATCCGGTCCCGCGTCTGGTTCGCCTGGACGTGAGCCTGAGAACCCGGGCCGTAGTTGTAATGGTTCCTGGCCGTCAGAATTCGCAAGAACTCAGACCGCTCATCAGCAAAAGAATCGTCCCTCAATGCGCTTGGCCAATAGACGACCAGATGTTCGGCATCAAACTGATTAGGGGCCAAGCGCTGGGGAGCGCTTTCAACGCTGGGCGCGGTTTTCTGCTGTACCGTTGCCGACTGGCTTGGCCGATTGCCGTAGCGTCTCTCGCGATACAGTTTTCTCAAGTTCCACCACGCCTCCACTTGCGATGTCCGGTTGGCGATTTCCCGCTCTCGAGCCAACTCCGTCACATAGGCTGCGTAGGCATGGTTAGCCCTGGCTTCTCCCTCAGCCGCGGTCAGATCAGCCCGTCCCCGCAAGATACCTTCCTGAGCGGTGGAGGCATGCCGGTAGACCGACGCGGGACGTTGCAGCCCGTTTGGATGAACCGTGGGGGCAGTAGCTTGGCCGTGTGACACCTGGGGTTGAACGGCAATCACCAGGGCGCAAAAGAGGGCGTGCATAACTGTTCTCCTATTTCGTAAAGTGTGCAACGGGCGAATCTCATCTGGGCAATTTTTGAGGACACCGTTGACCGCCGTAACAAGTGCGTTTTCATCGGAGTCAGCTTGACCTCGCTACCCTGTAACTCACCGAACGCACGGACCACCCTGCGCGAAATCTCAAAAAATTGGGGAGTTTGCCTGAAATAATGACTACGCCAAGACGCAACCCATTACAGGGACGCACGTTGTGCAGGCTTGATGCCAGCGCAAACCCGACGTCCAAAGCTGATGGAAATTATCTGGCGGTTATCCCACAGTCATCCCCGGTCCGCGGTTGTGGCCGCTTTTCAGCACCATGTTCCAGGGCACTTCCACGACGCAAAGCGGCACTGCCGAAGCGGTCCCGTATGGTATCGGCTACTTGGTCGATTTCTGCGCTGCGCTGCCGCTCGGCTGCGTCGAAGAGTTGCTGTTGCTTCTGGCCCGTGCTGTCGATTCCACTCACGCCCATCCCCAGCAGGCGGATTGGTTGCCGGTCAGCGGGCAGGCGTCGCCAGCAATTGACTTGCGGCCTCCCATAGCAGGTCCGTGTTGGCCGTAGGCTCCCTGAGCTTCTGACTCCGGGTAATAGTGCGAAAATCAGCGAATTGGACCTTCAGATGGACCACGCCACCTCGTAGCTCATGGCGCCGCAGTCGCCGCGCGACTTGCTCGTTCATCGGCGCTACCTTCCGAGCCGCCGTGTGGATCTTGGCCCCTTCGCCGAGCAGCGGCACGCCGAAGTTGGCGTGGTAGATGAGTTGAAACTCCTGCTCGTGGACTCCCTCATTGGTGATCGTGTCTTCAATGCGAAACGTGTCTTCACCGGGAACCACCGAGACTTCCGCCGTCAGCTTCAGCTTGGGGCCGTAGAAGAACTTCTCATAGACCACGCCGCGAACGCGGATGCGATGCGGCGGCGCGTCGTCGACGATCACTTCCACCTCGCTGGCCGGGATGTTGCCGATCTTGCCGTGCAATGTGAGGTCCATCGTGGCGATGTCGCCCGTGTTGTTGACGAATTCGTCGGTCCCCGGATGCCCGGCGAACTCCAGGCCGCAGCGGACCATCCACTCGTTAAAACCTTCCAACCAGCCCAGCCCGCCGCGACTCTCCAGATCGATGTGCGCCGGGTGGACCAACCCCTCAACCGGCGAGTCCCAGCCGAGCCGCAGATCACCGTGGCGGACTTCATAGATGCTCATCCCG
>JBGTJT010000175.1:0-5319 GCA_041744995.1 Pirellulales bacterium
GCTCTATTTCCCCGACGGCCAACCGCTGAACATGATTCTCGACGACGGGGGCGATCTGACCGCCATCGTCCACGACCGCTACCCCGAGCTGCTCGGCGGCATCAAGGGCCTCAGCGAAGAGACCACCACCGGCATCAAAGCGCTCTACAAGATGCACAAGCACGGCAAGCTCAAGGTGCCGGCGATCAATGTGAACGACTCGGTCACCAAGAGCAAGTTCGACAACCTGTACGGCTGCCGCGAGTCGCTGGTCGACGGCATCAAGCGGGCCACCGACGTGATGATCTCCGGCAAGGTGGCCGTGGTGGCTGGCTACGGCGATGTGGGCAAAGGGTGCGCCGCGGCCCTGGTCCGCAGCGGCGCCCGCGTGATCGTGACCGAGATCGATCCGATCAACGCCTTGCAGGCGGCGATGGAAGGCTTCGAAGAGGACCCCATGGAGGAAGCCGCCCCACAGGCGAACATCTTCGTCACAGCCACGGGCAACCGCGACATCATCACCGGCGAGCACATGAAGGTGATGCGCAACGACGCCATTGTCTGCAACATCGGCCACTTCGATCTGGAGATCGACATGGCCTGGCTCAACGGACAGAAGGATGTCAAGAAGGTCAACATCAAGCCGCAGGTTGACCGCTACACCTTCCCCGACGGGCACTCGATCATCGTGCTGGCCCAAGGCCGGCTGGTGAACCTGGGCTGCGCGACGGGGCATCCTTCGTTCGTGATGAGCAACAGTTTCACCAACCAGGTAATGGCCCAGTTGGCGCTGTGGGGCGACGAAGAGGATTTCGAGGTCGGCATCCACGTGCTGCCGAAGCATCTCGACGAGGAAGTCGCCCGGCTGCACCTGGAGAAGATCGGCGCCAAACTGACCAGACTGACGGAATCCCAGGCTGACTACATCAGCGTGCCAGTCGAAGGTCCGTACAAGCCCGACTACTACCGGTATTAGGCCGAGGTAGCGGAACTCCCCAAGAGTTCCGGGGCAGCGGGTACACGTTCTCCGCTTCATCTGAATTCTGGTGAATTCAGCTACCAGTAGCGGAACTCTCCAAGAGTTCCGAGGCGGTGGCACACGTTCTCCGCTTCATTTGAATTCTGGCAAACTCAGCTCCGCTGGCAACCTCCACTTAGTCGTCACGCCCGTTTCACGTGAAACAACCCTCCTGGTGATGCGTTAACCTTCATTCAATCCGAAATCTGAAATCTGATCTCCGAAATCAAATCATGCCCGATATCCAAGCCTTCCGCGGACTCCGTTACGATCTCGGCCACGTGGGCGATTTGAGCAACGTGGTTGCGCCTCCTTACGACGTGATTCCGCCGGAGATGCAGGCGGAGCTTTACGACAAGCATCCGGCCAACGTGGTGCGGCTGATCCTCAACCGCGAGGAACCGGGCGACGACGAGGTCGCGAACAAGTACACCCGTGCCGCCAAGTTCCTAGGCAGTTGGCGGCGCGAGGGGGTGCTGTTCGAGGAAGCCGATTCGGCGATCTACGTCTACCATCAGGTGTTCACCGAAGGGGGTGTGACGTATACGCGGCGAGGATTCATGGCCCGCGTGCGGCTCGAGCGATTCGGCGAGGGGAAGATCTTCCCGCACGAGGAAACCCACAGCGGCCCCAAGGCGGACCGGCTCAAGCTGTTCACCGCCTGCAAGGCCAACCTCAGCCAGATCTTTGGCATCTATCCTGATCCGGAGTCGGCCGCGCAGGAGATTCTGGAGCGTGCGATCGTCGGCCAGAACCCGGTTCAGGCTACCGATCACCTGGGCGTGGTCCATCAGATCTGGCCGGTTACCGATGTGGAAGTCGCCACCAAGGTCAACCAAGTGATGGGTCCGAAGCCGGCGTTTATCGCCGACGGGCATCACCGCTACGAAACCGCCTGCAACTACCGCGACCAGGTCGCCAGCGAGTTGGGCGGCATCGACCCCAATCATCCGGCCAACTTCGTGCTGATGATGTGCGTCTCGATGAGCGATCCCGGCATGATCGTGCTGCCCACGCATCGGCTATTTCGAGACGTCCCGCCGATGACCGCCGAAGAACTGATCGCCAAGCTCGGCGACCATTTTGCCTGCGAAGCGGCCGGCCAAGGCGCCGATATCGCGACCGACGTCTGGGAGCAGGTGGCGATGGAAGGCGAACAAGGCACCATCGCCCTGTTCACCCAGAAGGACGACCGCTGGACGCTTGTCCGCATCACCGATCAGGGTCGCCAGCGGATGGCGCAAATCGCCGCCGAACATAGCGACGCCTGGCAGGGGCTGGGGGTAAGCATCTTGCATCGACTGATCGTCGCCGACTTGCTCGACCTGGCGGAGTTGCCCTCGCCGAAGTACGTCCGCGCAATCGACGAAGTCGTCGCCGGATTGCAACAGGGAGACGCCGCCGGGCGAGACAACACCGGGCAGATCTCCGCCGGCGGCCAGTTCGAGTTGGCCGCCTTGGTCATGCCCGCCACGCTGGAGCATATCCAACTCATCAGCGAAGCCAATGAGCGCATGCCGGCCAAGAGCACCTACTTCTATCCCAAGCTGCTCTGCGGGCTGGTGATCAATCCGCTGGAGTGAAATGTCCGAGCCTGAAACCCCGAAGCCAATCGAGATTGATGACTTGCTCTCGTTTGAGCAAACTTACCGAGAGAAGGTCGGCGACGAATCCTGCGACGAGGCATTTTACCGAATAGGACTGACGCTCGAACTTGGCAGTGAACTTCGAGACTGCTGGTGTGAGCCTATCAATGTCGTCACGCTTGCAGATACCCACATGGATGGAGCCCACTTCGCACTCATGCGTTCCGAAGACGAACCGGTCTTATACGGTCCCGTCGTGCTTGTTGCTCCCGATTCGAGCGAACGACCGCATGTAATCGTTGGAGATAGTCTCCGAGAGTTTCTCTGTTTGGGATGCTATACCGGGTACAATTTCGGCGAACTGCCACATAATCCGGAAGTAGTAATCAAGAGTATCGAGCAAGCGACTGAACCAAGGCACGAGTTGCTTTCAGACCTGTGCGAACGCTTTGAACTTGCACCTTGGATCGGCGTCGCAGCTCGCTTGGTCGAGCTTCAGGATCTCTATCTTGACGATTTGGTAGTTGGCGATTGACATCTGCTAGCCGTGAAGAGACGTATCTACGTCGCACGTGAAACAGGCAAGCGGCGCAAGATGCGCGTTTCACGTGAAACATGCCTGCTAGCACCGTATTCGCAAAACTGCCGTTCCTTCAATCCGCACTCCGTGGTTAGAATCCCGCCCGTCGAAGGTTGGAAAGGCGGCCCCGTTGCCGAAGCTGCCAGCTTCGGCGGAGGCAAGCTGGCAGCTTGCCCAACGAATGATGCCGCCGGAGCGTATTGTTGTGGGCCGAATATTTTGCGTGGTGAATCAGAAAGGGGGCGTCGGCAAGACGACCACCAGCGTCAACCTGGCCGTCGGGTTGGCCAAGGCGGGCGAACGGGTGTTGCTGGTCGACTTCGACCCTCAATGCAACGCCACCACCGGCCTGGGCATGCAACCGACCGCCCGGCATCCGCTGGTCAGCGAGCAGCCGCTTCGCGAGGCGATTCTCAAAACGGCCACCACCGGCTTGGAGATTCTGCCCGGCAGCCGCAGCTTTCAGGACGTCGAATCGCTCACCCAGGAAGACCACCGGCACAGCGCCGTGTTGAGCCGGCATTTGGCGGCTGGCCTGACCAACTACGACTATGTTTTGATCGATTGTCCTCCTTCGCTCGGCGCGCTGACACGAACCGCGCTGGCCAGCAGCACGGAGATTTTGATGCCCATCCAATGCGAGTATTTCGCGCTGGAAGGACTGGCCCAGATGATCGAGGTAATTCGTCAGGTGATGCAGCAACCGAACAGCCGATTAGAGTTCGGCGGCATCGTCCTGACTATGTACGACGATTCCTTGGAGTTGACCCGCGAGGTCGACGAGGAAGTGCGAGATTTTTTTGGCGAGATTGTATTCGATACGGTAATCCCTCGCGACGTCGCCGTCGCCGAGGCCCCCAGTCATGGACGGTCGGTCCTTGATTACGGCCCCCGCACACGCGGCGCCAGGGCATACGTTGAACTTTGCATGGAGGTAATGGAACGTGAGTAGAGAACGTCGCTTGGGTCGCGGATTGGAAGCACTGCTGGGCAAGACCGTGCAGGCGGAAGAGAGTCACGTCAACTCTCCGGCGGCCGTCGCCGAAGCGAGACCGCCCGCGCCGGAATCGCTGCCACAACTGCCCAGCGAATCGGCGCCATTCGAGTCGTCGCGGATCGAAGCGGTTGAGCCGATCGCTGCACCGGCGGCGCCTGTGTTGCATCCCACACCCGAACAGCTTGTGGCCCACGACAACAACCAGGTGCATCACCTGAGCGTGTACGAGATCGATTCGAATCCGTTCCAGCCCCGCACCGAGTTCGACGCCGCCGAGATCAAGGAACTGGCCGAAAGCATCCGCCAGCATGGCGTGCTGCAGCCGGTGGTGGTGCGTCCGGCCGGCGATCGCTTTCAGTTGATCTCGGGCGAACGCCGCTGGCGCGCCGCCACCCAAGCCGGCTGGACAACCGTACCGGCCCAGGTCCGCTATGCCGAGGATCGCGAAGTCGCCGAACTGACGATCGTCGAGAACCTCCAACGGGTGGATTTAGGACCCCTTGAAAAAGCAATATCCTTTCAGAATTACCTGGAGCGGTTTCAATGCCCCCAGGAGGAACTAGCCAAACGGCTATCCATCGACCGCTCGACGGTCGCCAACTTGATCCGTTTGCTGGAGCTGCCGGAGCCGGTCCAGCGAGCGGTTCGAGCGGGCGAGCTAACCGCCGGCCACGCCCGGGCGCTGCTGCCCCTGGGAGAGGAACAGGAGCAGATCGCCCTGTGTCGGCGGATCAGCAGTGAATCGCTCAGCGTGCGGGCGACGGAGGAGGCCGTCAAGGAGATGATCCGGGCCGCCGACGGCGAGCTGCAAGTGGTCGCCGAGGATGGCACGACCCGGCCGGCCAAGAATCAGCCGGCCACCCGCAGCAAGCAGGTGGCCCGGCTGGAGTCGGAATTCCGCAAGCTGCTGGGCACCAAAGTCGACATCAAGCAGAGCAGCAAAGGGAAGGGGCGGATCGTGGTTCACTTTGGCAGCCACGAGGAATTCGATCGCCTGCGGGAATTCTTCGGCGGCGGCGAACAGAAGATGGTAGGCTGACCTACTTGACCGTGCGAACCTGCCCAGCCCGATTGCCGTCTTCCCCTGGTACGGTTAGTATTGCATCAACGGACTTCACCAGCCCCCGTCAAAAGGCAGATTAAGCAGGAAGTCCGTGGC
>JBGTJT010000176.1:0-6703 GCA_041744995.1 Pirellulales bacterium
CCGCGGTGCGTCGCACCCGAGGCGGGCACCCCCGGACCGATTTGCTCGGGCGGCACCGCTTGGCAGTCCGAACACTCGTCCAACGGCGGACATCCCACCGCTTCTGGAATGCGGTCGAGCCAGCACTCGCCAGTATCGAAGGCCGCCTGCTCGCGAGGGCGTCCCATGTGATTGCGGGGGACGATGTACGGCGTGATAAAGACCACCAATTCGCTTTCAGTGGTCGAGGTGTAGCGCGAGCGGAAGAGTTTGCCGACGTGCTTCATATCCTTCAATCCGGGAATGCCGTTGAAGTCGCCAATGTCTTGCCGCTGCCGGAGACCGCCAATTACCAGCGTCCGCCCGTTGGCGACCCGCACCCTTGTTTTCGCCTCTCGGCGGTCGATGATCGGTTGATTGTCATTCTGCGTGAATCCGACCAGCCGGCTGAAGCTGGGGGTGACTTCCATGGCGATCGTGCCGTCGGCGGCGATGTGCGGAGTGACCTCCAGCTTGATGCCCGCCTCGCGAAAAGCCGTGGTGCCGATGTTGCCCCCTTGGCCCGTCTGCGTAAGCTGCTGATAGGGGATCTCCCGAACCACCGCCATCATGGCCGTCTCGTTGTCGATGACCGTCACATTGGGGTCGGCCAACAGACGCGAGTCGGAGGCCGATTGCAAGGCGTGGACGACGCTCCGCAGATTGAAGTGCTCGCTCATACTCAGAAAGGTCATCGTGCCGTTGGCGGCGCCGACCGCCGGCGCCACCGTGGTGATTGCATCGATGGCCCACATTTGTTCGGGCACTCCGGCGGCGTTGGTTGCGGCGCTTTGCACGTCGTGGCTCCAGTTGATGCCCAGCCGCTCCATATCGTGCAGTCCGATATCGTAGATCATGGCCGCGATCCGCACCTGCGGCCGGGGCGCGTCGAGCTGCTCGACGGCGCGTCCGATCTGCCGCAATTTGTGGTCATAGTCTGTGGCGACGATCCGATTCTCCTGGGGAATCGTGGCGAGTTTGCCGTGTTCGCTGAGCAAATTGAGCAATGCATCCTTGATCGTGTCGACCCGCACGTACTGCGGCGTAAAGTACGCGACGTTCAGATGATTGACGTCCCCCTCCACGCCGGCGGCGCGGGAGACTGCTTCGTCCAGATCGCGGGTACGATCGCGAATCGTCTGCAGCTTCTCGGGAAAGTCAATCACCAGCAGGCTTTTGGTGTCGTCGATGGCGTGGACCTTGCCGCGAGGTGAACTAAGAACGCTAATGGCGTTGAGAATCGCCGACGGCTTGGCGTGCTGCAGCGGAATGATCGCGGTTTCAAACAGCGGGTTGGCGTCTCCCAGTTCAGCAATCCGCATGATAACCAGGCTCTGTCCCACCGGACGATAACTGTATCCGTTGGTCAACAGGATCGCATTAAGAATCTCGGCCAGCGTGGCCTGCGTGAATACGCCGTTGACGCGTCCGTCGACCTCGCCCACGACAACGTTAACGGCCCAAGTTTCGCTGATGCTAAAGAGCGCCTCGGTCAGCGTCGCGTCGCGGAGCGTAAGATCGCCCCGACGATGCAGTTTCGCCGTAAGCGAATCGGCCGGCAACGAATTGTCCGGCACTGGGGCGACAGGCGGCTGTGCGACCGCCGGAGAAACCACCACCGCGGGCGGACCGCAGGCCAGGCACGTCGCCACGACGGCGAAAGCCCAGCAGAACCTGCGCCGCGGCGCGCATCGATATAGCAAGTGTCGATCCATGACACAGTCCGTTGAGGCGCAGCCTGGAGGCCCCGCCGTTTTCTAGTCAGTCCGTTTGAGTTGTCACTTTTTCTTCTCCGCGGGGGACGACTGCAAATCGAACAGCAGCAATTGCAGGTCAAGTTCCACATTGCGAGGATCGCTCGAGTCGGGTCGAATCGCCAGGCTCTGCGTATGCATCAGCTTGCCGTCTTGCTCCAATTGCCCGAGAAACGCCTTGACCGCCGCGAGCGGTCCCAGCACGCTCAGCGTGAACTGTTGCGTGCGCAGCGCGAACGGGGTCGGTTTGCCTTGCTTGACGGCTTCCAGCGGATTGTCCTGCACCCGCCAACTTCTCAAGTCGGCGTTGCCGAGGCGCATCTGCTGCACCTGACATCCCGTTTTGCGAGCAATATCCGCGACGTCGCCGCGAAACTCGAACATCCTCTGCTCGGGCAAGCTGCGCGCCTCGAGTGCCTCCAGCTCCTCCTGCGTTTGTTCCAATCGCTGTTCGTACACGCCGCGCATCGCGACGGCGGCCTGAGCCGCCGCCACCGATCGCTTGAGTTCGTGCGAGCGGTTGCGGTGCGCAAGATACTCATCGGCCAAAGGCCAGACAACGACAAGCGCCGTCGAGATAGTGAGGATTATGACGATCCAGCGTCGGTGTGAATGCTCAAGGAACCGCCGCAAAACGCTTTCAACCATCTCGTTTCTCCTGGCTTGCCTGATCGCTACCTTCGGCCAAGTCGCAGCGAACGTCAAAGTGTGTGGCGGGGCCGGTGCGGGCCTCGATCGGTTTGGTGCTTTGCAAGGCGACTTTACGTAGCGTCGGAGCGCCGTTGAGCCAACGAACGAACTCAAATACGCCCTCCTCACTGAAGCTGTTTCCGCTGACTGTCATTTTTCCGCGAGAATCGACAGTCAACGTGTCGAGCCACACGTCTTCCGGCATGCAATGCGACATCTGCGTGATGACGGCTTCCCAGTTCGATGGCCGCACGCCGGCGGCCAAGTGCTTCAGTTCGCGAACCTTCACGTCCGCGGATGCGAGTTCCGCTTTCATCTTTTGGACTTCGTCGTCCGCCGGCTTTAGCGCCTCGAGCTGGCGCTGCAAATCTTCGCTGGTGAACGATTGCGCGAGGTCCGCGGCATACAGTCCAATCGCCAGCAACAAGGCGGCGGCAATCGGCCAGGCGGTTTGCAACAGCCCCTTGAGCAAGGGTTCGCGCAGTTCGCCGCGGAGCCGCTCCATCAGGTTCGGCCCGTTGCGTTCGACATTAGACAGTCCGGATCCCAACGCGGTTCCCAGCACGACGATATGATTGTTGGCAACGTCGTCGTTCTCAAACTGCCAGGCGTCGGAAACCTTGCGGGGGTCGATTTTACGCGGAACCAACGAACCGCCGCGAGTGAAGTCCCCCATCAACTGCTCGACAATGGCTTCGCTGCCGCAGAGATAGACCTCGGCAATGTTGCCGCTGGCGTAGCGAAAGTGCCGCGTGCAGTAGCGTTGCAAGCGCTCCAGATGCTGGTCGACGATCTGCGCCAGTCCGTCAGCGCCTCGGATGCCGGCGGGGCGGTGGTCCAGCAGCAGGCGTCCACGATAGCAAAGGCCCAGCTCGACGGATTGTTCATCGACCTCGATCACCACGACCGGCGCTTCCTGATCGACGCCCATCGCGCCGAGCGCCCGGCACAACGCAATCAGCGACGGCTCGACCACGTCGACCTCGATGGAGGCTGCCTCGGCCGCCTTCTGGATCACATCGAGTGTTTTCTTATTCGTAGCGGAAAGCCACGCTTGCTGATGGCGCACGTCGATCTGCCGCACGGCCCCGGCAACCGACTTGGTGCCGGCGCCGAGCGACAAGTAGAGGCTGCTCCGCTCCTCCAACTGCCGCATCTCACTGCGGACCCGATCGGCGCCGCCGGCCACGACGCGGGTTACGCAATAATCGCCGCTCAGCGCCACTTGGGCTTTGCAGCCAGTGAGCCGTTCCTTGGCAATCAGCGTCTTCAAGGCCGCGCTGAGTTCGCGCAGACCTTGTTCGCCGTACAGCGTTCGCGATTCTTCCCGCCACACGATCGAACGCGTGCGGACCGTCGTGGCCTTGCCGTCGCGCGACTGCTCGAGTACGGCCAGATCGATCGCCGTATGGCAGATTTCGATCGCGATCGTGCGACGTCCGTTCTTTTTGTTGGCTTTGCTCATTCCCTTCTTCCCCTTCAATGTTCTGTGGGCGACCCCATCGGCTTCTTGCCCCGTTGACTCAGTCATTGGAGACGGTGACCTGCAATGTGCGCGTCACGGTACCCGAGACGCCGTAACCGGTGATCACGATCTCGTCGGCGATTCCGTCGGCGGCGGTGGCGGAGTAGCTGTTTCCGCTGCCGGCTGGAAACTCAGTGACTGGAATGCCGTCGCGCCAGGTATAATCGCCTTCCAACTCGGCGAGCGATTCATGCACCGCCGCGCCGGCCAGGTACAAGGCCCGCTCGTAGTCGACCGAGTTCCGCAAGCTAGAGAGCCGCAACGTGTTCGCGTCGAGCATTGCCACCACGATGACCGAGCAGACGACCATTGTGAACAGGCAGACCAGCAAGGCCGCGCCGCGCCGTGGCGGGCGTCGTGCAACGATCGAATTGTGAGGGACATGTTCGTGCATTTTACCAAGCTCGCAACCATACCCAGCTTTCCAAGGTCTTGACGCCGTTCACTTCGCGAGGCAGCTCGACCGTGGCCGTGACGCGCAGCACCTGCATGTCGGCGACGTTGTTGGTGATGGTCGTGCCGTCGGCCTCGTAGCCCACGACTTCCAAACTTTCGATGGAATCCGCCAGCAGTCCGTTGGCCGTTGTCACTCCGAAGTCGACTCGCTTGCCGGCGTCGTTGTGATTCCAAACAAAAATATCTCCCGACGGCATCTCCAGCGAGAGCGATCCCGACGCCTCGCCCACGCCGCTGGCGGCGACCACCGACTGTGCCTGGCGGGCGTGCCGCACGACATGCCGCAGCAAGGCCTGCGCGGATTGCAGACGCTGGTGGTCCTGCTCTTGCGCCGTCCATGCCTGGCGGCTGGTTCGCAGCAACAGCGTGGCCGAGGCAACCAGTACGGTCAGCAGGCTGGAGGCGATCACCAGCTCCAGCATCGTCAGCGCGCGTCGCGAATGTCGCATGTCAGCCTCCCGCACCTTCCTGATAGCCGCTCATGCTGGCGATCTTGGTGGCGTACACCACCCGCGGTTCGCCGGCGTCCCAATCTCCATTGCCGTTGGCGTCCTCCCAAACCGTCGAGACGATCGCCATCAACTTGTTTTCAATGCCGCCATCGGCGGGGTCGTCGCTGCGGACGACTTCGTAACGCAGGCTCGGATACCCCTGCGAGGCGAAACTGCCGCTGGTCGCGCCGGTCGACCAATCGGCGGCGCCGAGGGCCATGTGGCGTTCCATTTCACTGATGCAGAACGAGTTCAACACGCCGGCCGTTTCGATCTCTCGTCCGGTTCGCATCGCGTCGCGAGTCAGTCGCAACGCCGGCGCCAGCGTGGCCGCCAGCAGAACGCTGGCAACCACCAGTTCCAGCAGCGTTTGCCCGCGATTGGCCCGGCGTTGTCTCAGTGCGGCGATCATCGTGATCCTGGTCGACATAATCCAAGGGAAAGGCTTCCGACTGATTTTCTTGGCGGATTGCCCCGCGGGCCTAATCGAGTTCGGATACTTGCACAGCGCCGGTTGTAGGCACGACCGTAACTTGAAACGATCGATGCGGTCCGCTGAGTGTATAAACCGTCGAGCCTAACGATTGCCCCTCGAAATTAAACAACGTGCCAACGTTGTTTGAGGTGGCGGTCACGCCCTTGGCAAAGGCGTGGTATCGATCCGCCTCGCTGACGACCCCGCCGGATGACCGCATGACCTGAAATCCCTCGGGCGTGGCGGCGTTGGGCGTCAGCAGTACGTAGTGGATGTCTCCGGTTTTGATCGTTAGCCTGCGAGCGTGTTGCAGCGACAAGGCCAATCGCCTCGCATCTCCCTGCGCGCTGTTGTTCCAGATCGTTTCCGGCCCCAGTCGGACCATCGCACCGGCGGCAAACAGCCCCAGCATCGAAACAACGACGAGGAGTTCCAGCAAGCTGACTCCCCGCCGTTGTGTTCGCAAAATACGCCACATAATCGTGTTCACCGGTCACTGGACGCGATGCGTGGTCGAGTCGAGCGAGTAGGCGCTGCTGTCGACGGGGTTGGTCGGCAAGCCGTCGGGGAAATAGTTGGCGTCGGCGCCGATGTCGCTGAGATCATCGGCCGGCCAGTCTCCCTTTTCGAAGTACCAACGTTCCACCGCCGAGTTGATTTCGGCTTTGTTTTGCAAGTCGGCGTTCGCTTTGGCGGTGGCGCTGGAGGTGCTGATCCGCGGAATCACCACCACGGCGATGATGCCCAGGATGGTGACGACCGCCAACAGTTCCAGCAACGAGAATGCCTGGCGTTTCTTCGAGCTGTTCAGTCGCGAGCTTAACATGGGTTCGACCTTCCGTTTTACATTTTGAACAAGACAATTGGATTCTGGCCGTTTCGATGCGCTTTTCGCACGTCTCCCACGGACCTATCGCGTGATTGCTAAAACATAGGTTACGTAATGGTGCAAGTTGGCGTCGTTGCCCGCCGATATTTCCGAGAGTCGCCGCGCCGCAGCCGTTGCAATCGTTACAGCCGACCCCAAACGCCTCCCTAATGCTGATGGCCAATGATGCGCTGCGTTGCCGGGTCGAACTGGTAGGCCGATCCGTCCACCGGGCAGACCGGCAGGCCGTCGGGCAGGTAATCCGCATCGGCCGCCAGGTCGGAGAGACCGGCGGCGGGCCACACGCCCCGGTTGCGATGCCAGAGTTCGGCTTGCACCTCCAAATTGCCGCGCTGCGCATGACACGCCGCCCGCTTGGCCGCGGCGCCATGGCTGGTCAGCCGCGGCAGGACCACCGCCGCTAAG